>DASQDN010000568.1:0-2412 GCA_035634155.1 Bryobacteraceae bacterium
GGAGGAGTTCGCGATCACGCTGCTAGAGTCCGATACCGCTCTACAGCAACGCATTCGCGAAGGATTTGACCACATCCTAATGGATGAGTTGCAGGACACCAATCCGCTGCAGTGGAGATTGATGTCTCTGATTCGCCGTCCGGACGCTTTCTTCGCCGTCGGCGATATCAACCAATCGATCTTCGGCTTCCGCTACGCCGACCCGGAGTTGTTCGCGCAGTATCGCCGCAGTTTGGAGGAACAAGGCAAGCAGGTCGACGAGCTTCGCGCGAACTATCGAAGCCGACCTGAACTTCTGGCGACCGTGAATACGACGTTCGCCGGACCAGCGCCAGGGATTGAAGCCCATGACTTAACCAGCGGCCGCAACGATTTCCTGCCGAAAGACGATTCAAGCACGGAGTTAATGGTTACCAGCGGCGAGAACACCGAGGCGGCCGAGCGCGTTGAGGCTTTCTGGGTGGCACGCCGGATTTGCGAGCTGGTCGGCCGCTACCGCTATCGCGATATCGCCATCTTGAGCAGGGCGAACGACTCGCTCGGTGAGTTGCAGAGCGCGCTCGACGATTTCGGCGTGCCGTCGCTGGTGCTCGGGGGACGCACGTTTTATGAAACACGCGAAGTTCGCGACCTCATCCTGCTGTTGACCGTGCTGGTGAACCCACGAGATGAAATGGCGCTCGCCGGCTTGCTGCGTTCGCCGCTTTTCGGCGTGTCGGATGAAGAGTTGTTGTTGCTGGCGTCGAGCGAGCCGCTGTGCGATGCTGTGCGTCAAAATCCGCCGGCGCATTGGGATGTGATCGAAGAACTCCGCCGGATCGCCAACGTCGTTAGCCCGGACCAGTTGCTGCGTCGCGTGCTCGACGATTGCGATTACGAGCGCGGGCTATCTTCTCGCGGTCGAGCCAACGTCGAGAAGTTCCTTGCGGCGTTACGTACGCGGGCGCAAACGCAGCCCGGCTCGCTTGCCGAAGCGCTCGACTTCATCCGCGACGCATCGCCTGAAGCCGAGGCCCCTCCTACTGATTTCGGCGATGCGGTGCGCCTGATGACGATCCACAAGTCCAAAGGGTTGGAGTTCCCGGTTGTGTTCCTCCCTTTCCTGCATCGCGATCGCGGCACGGCTCAGCCGATCATCTGCTACACGCATGCGCACGGCCTCGGCGTGAAATGGCGCGATCCGGAGACGCGCAAGGGCGTAGCCGACGCGGCGCATGAAGCCAATACCGCGCAAGCCATGCGAGCACAAGCGGGCGAAGAGAACCGGCTGCTGTATGTGGGCATGACTCGAGCTAAGGACCACATGGTTCTCTCGTATTCGGTGACGCCGAAGCGCAAAGGTGGTCCATGGGCGCAACTGCTCGCGCCGCGCATTCCGGCGCGCCTTGCCACTGGCGAGCCCCCGGAAAGCATGCAAGCGCCGCCTCCGGACACCGTGCTGCCGACGCACGTCTACATCGATCGCACGCCACCCCAGGACCAGCACGATTCCACTGCGTCGATCACCGACATCAGCGTTTTCAGCCAGTGCCCGCGCAAGTATTACCTGTCGCGGTATATCGGCTGGGATGCGGGTCCGCGAGGAGGTCTGGTCAACTTTGAAGACCTTCCGAAAGAAACGGGCGAACTGGATGCGAGTGAGATCGGAATACAAGTTCACAAGATTCTTGCTGGCGTGCAGGTCGAGGCCCCTGCCGCCGAAGCTGTAGAGTTGGCGGATCGTTTTACCACCAGCCCGCTAGCCAGGCGAGCGCTGCGGGCCTCGCGCAAAGAGCACGAGTACGACTTTTTGATCTCCATCGATGACCTGATCCTGCGAGGGCAGATCGATCTGTGGTTCGAGCACAACCGAGAGCTGATCCTGGTGGATTACAAGACGGATAGTGTGCGTCTGCCGCTCGACCCGAAGCGCGTGCGCGCGTATGAACTGCAACTGCAACTGTACGCAATCGCGTTGGAGCGGATTGCCGGCCGTCCGGTGTCTCGCGCTTACCTGCACTTCCTGCGCCCGGACCATGTGATGGATGTGGATGTATCGCCGCTGCAGTTAAATGCGGCCCGTGAATGGGTACGCACGTTCTTAGCGGCACAAGCAACGCTCGATTATCCGCTGAACACGGGCGACCACTGCTTCCGCTGCGACTATTACAAGGACGTATGTCCGGCACGCCGGAATATCGCTATCGCAGTTTCTCGATCCTGACGCAAGCGATACGATTGCGGTCCATCTCGATGATCGTGAAACGTCGATCCGGCTGCTCGAGTACATCACCGACCTTAGGAATCTCACCAATCTGATACAGCAGAAACCCGGCCAGAGTCTCAAAGCCGGAATCGCCCGGCAGTTCGATGCCGTATTGAGTTTGCAGATCGCGTATGGAAGTGGCGCCGTCGATCTCCATAACATCCGAC
>DASQDN010000569.1:0-3555 GCA_035634155.1 Bryobacteraceae bacterium
GAACTGCCGGGTCCAGTCGATGTTGTAAAACAGCCCAAACACAGGCAGGGAAATCAGCTCCAAAGCCATCAGCAGCGCGAAGTTCGCCACGGCCTTGCCAAAGAACAGGGCCGCCGCCGAGATAGGCGACGCAATCACTGCGTCCAGACAGTCATTAGGAAGATCGCGAGCAAAGCTTCGATTCACCACCAGGGCCCCGGCGAAGGCGAACACGATCCAAAGCAGCCCACCCGACATCTCTTCCAGTGCTTCGGATGTCGGCTCAAAAGCGAAACTAAACAACAACAGAATCACCACCGCGAAGGACAGCGACGCATTCAACGTCTCCTTGCTCCGCAGTTCGGATTTCAAATCTTTCCAGGCTATGGTGTAGCTCTGCCGGAGGAATCGCATCACGTCCTGCGAAGCGCCGCGCGAGCGGGAGCGCCATCGCCTCCCTCGATCCGCAAAGGCAGGCACACCAGGTCATACAAGCCGGGCTCCACCGACGACAAATCAAGACCTTCAATCACCCAGACGCCGGCTCCGAGCAACACCCGATGCGTCTCCACACCGTCGCCCTTGTAAGCGCCGACGGACAGGTAGTCGACGCCCACCGTGCGCACGCCGCAATCCACCAGATATCGTGCCGCGTCGGCATCCACTGCAACGAAGTTCTTCATGAAAAGCCGGCAGCGATTCTTCCACCAGCGCGAGTTGCCCGTCTTGAACAGCAGTCGCTCACCGCGTTGCGGACGGCACGCCTCAAGCTCATCGCGTGTGATGGCCGACTCGCTCTGAATCCCCACCACGCGCGCGTGACCCACAGTGGCGTCAAACGGCATGGTATCGATCGCCGCGCCACCTGCAAGGAAATGGAGGGGCGCATCCATATGCGTCCCGCTATGCGCGCTCATGGACAAAGTGCGGAGGTTGCACACATCCCCGGCGCCGATGTTCATCGTCTGCGTGATGTTAACGGGAATATCCCCGGGCCAGTGCGGCATTCCGGTCCGCAGCGCCACGGATATGTCGATCCATTCACTCATGGAGGCAGCCGGGCGGGAGGCTCGCCGGAATCATCTCCTTCGAGCATATCAGCCCGCCAAGGGCCCTTTCCATGTTGTAGAAACGGAAGAACAAACCAGGAAATCCGGTTCGTTCTGCAATTGGAGGACAGACGGTTTAGGCGGGGCGCTTGCGAGGGCGCCGCTCGAAGCGTCCTAATTCGCGCTTCTTTCCAGCCAACTCAGGTACGGATAGCCGTTCATACTGATCAGATTAGTACCCTCGCAGCCTAGCAGGTAGCCTGTTTCAGTGGCGTCTCGGTCGAGTCCCAGGTCTTGGTAGACCGATTCAGAGTCAACGCTCGAAACGTCGAGAGCCCTGCCGTGTTCGGCTGTGGAGGCGCTCCAAGGTGCACAGAGCCGTCGTCGCAGATCGCGGCGCTTGTTCCCGGCTTCTGAGGCCCCTCCACCGGCAGTACATAGCGTCCGAGTTCCACACCGTCCGCCGTGAATTCTAAATAGAGCCGGGACGCAGGAGAATACCAACCCATCCGGTCACCCGAAGAAACGAGAGTCGACATTGACGTGGGGTGGGGGATTGCCGTAGTACCTGGCAAGTCAGAAAGACGCAATATCGAATTCATCTGTTTTCCGGAACGATCATACCGACGAAGCATACGAGAACCAACGCCCGATCCACTCCCGCGCTCCGAGCCGGCTGCCCAGATCGTGCCGTCGTCGGCAAATGCGATCGCAGCAGGCATAAACGGCGATAGCTGGATCAAACGCTGTTCCGGCCCTCCCGGCGAAAAAACAGCTATAAACCATGTGGACTGTGCTTCGTGACTAACGGCATACCCGGAACGGCTACAGTTCCATCCCTATGCCGCGCAAACATGCTGCTGTAGATTCTGATCATCTGTGCCGATGGGATCGCCAAATTGATGTTCCTGGTGCGCAGCCCCGCCCGGTCGATGACATGGATCTGAGGAAACTGAGACAAGTGGTTGGAAACTGCGGTGAGGGCTCCACCTTGCCACACGGGGGGAAGGTTATTGGCGAATTCGTATTGCACCTTGACGGTGCGCTGGACCGAGAACTTTGCCACATCTTGCCCAAGCAAGGGGCATTGCGAAAGCAATAGAAAACAGCAAGAAACCCTCGATTGTGAAAGCGCCTTTTCGAAGATGACTCATAATTCCGCTTCTCCTCTGTCTGACCTTGTGTCGCATGTTTGTAGATCGCACCTGCACCCACCTCCGCAGAAATCGTTACCGATCCTCTGAGATCCCGAGCAAGGATCTGCTTCTGGATGAACCGAGGCGTAGCTGATTTGCCTCGTACCTACGCAGGGATTTCGGCAGGTAGGGTTGCAGTTCCCCTGGGCCGAAACAACTTGTCCAAAGGGCATCAGCTCTATTACCCGCGTCACAATCGTCCGTTTGCCGCATCCCTTTTCTTCAACATTGAGGGTGAGTTCCAGCTCAGCGACGCTTAAACGATGGCCGAGATGTTTGCCATCAATGGAAACAATTTCTACGGTAGTCGGGACGAATGACCCAATCGCGAAGAGACGCGCGACGGGGCTTATCTACCGTGAACGAAATACGAACCAATGCAGAGCCAAAGAGAAATACCCAATGGCAATAATAGCTTCACGTCGACTTGCCTCCATAACGCGGGATAGAGAACAGTCCCGGCAGTTACATTCGGCGCTCCAAGTCTAAAGCACGCCGCCGCCAATCATCAGCCGGAACACACCAAGCACGATCGCGATGATATTCAAGATTAGCCCGATGTTCGCAGCCCCCGAATTGCTCCCCGGTTGTGACTTGGCCGTGAAGCTGATAATTGCGCCAACCACCGCAAACGGGATGTTCAGCCAGTTAAGCGAGCCGAGGCACGGGATGAACGCCACGCCCAGGCCGAGAATCGCCAGAATGCCCCAAACCAAGCTAAGTATTTGCATGCCGAATGACTCGCATCATTGTATACGCACAAGCTCCGGCAAAGTTCAGGGCCAACGCCCAGAACAACGGGATGGATCCGGCGTTGGCCTGCTCGGCCGCCGCCCAGTCACCTCCGCCAATGCTGAGAAAGGCGGTGGTCATCCCGCAGAAGGCGCAACTCAAGCCTGCCGCTTTGGCCGAGCACATCGGGAAGACACCGGAAAGAACCTGGGCAGGAAGTACGAAGGGAGCCAGAACGATCAGGCCCGATACAACCCCGAGAACCAGCCACACGATGCGAAGAGCTTGGGGAAAATCTCGACGCAAGCCCGAATCCATCATGCGTGCTTATCGCGGCATTCAGCCGAGCAGAAGTGATACGGCTGCCCGTTCACGATCTTGCGGTATTCGGTACTTGCTGGCACGAACGTACCGCATACCGGATCCCGCTTCAGCTCGCCGCTGATCGGAGCATTGGCCGCAGGCCCCGGCCGAGCCGCCTTGCGCGACGGCTGGTTCAACATCTCGCCCATCGTCCGCATGATGGGGCCGATCACCATACGCAGCAAGGTAAGAACAAACACCGCGACAAAAACGTAAACTATGGTCCGCATTATCGT
>DASQDN010000570.1:0-15102 GCA_035634155.1 Bryobacteraceae bacterium
CAACTCGGCGGGTCGTGAGCTTGCATTCTCGCGCGATGTGACTACCGAGATGGGAATTCCGGGCCTGAAAGGCGGAGACCCGGTCACCTGGGGCATTCCGGGCATCGTGATGAGCGGCTTTAGCGGCTTCGGCGATAGCTCAGAAGGACCGTACGCCAACGATAATAACTCTCTGCAGTTTGTCGACAACTTCTCCTGGATCACGGGCAAGCACTCGATCCGGTTCGGCGGCGAATTCCGCCGGGAGAACTTCAAACAAGACGGCAATCAGTTCGCGCGCGCGGAATTTGCATTCGACCCCGAAGCGACTTCGATTTCGGGCGCGAACGCAGCGGCTCGTGGAGGGTTCTCCTTTGCTGATTTCCTCCTGGGCATCCCAAAGCGTTCCGAAGCTGCAGTGCAAATCGCATCGGCGAGATTCCAGAATACGAGCTACGGCTTCTACGTGGACGACGTTTGGAAGGTCACATCGAAGATGACCATCAACATGGGCCTGCGGTATGAGCTTACTCCGCCATGGCTCGATAAGACAGGACGTTTGTTTACGGTGGCAATCCCGCTCGACGTACGCGGCGCGCCCGTCGCAGATCGCAATCTGCATCCATACTTCCTGCGCCAGGGCTCTGGCGACCCCTACGAAGGCATCCCGAACCTGCGCTGGCCCAACATTCGGACCGAGCGCAACGGATCGCTAGGCGAGCGCCTCGTCAAGACTGACTATAACGACTTCGCGCCGCGTTTGGGCATTACGTGGAATCCGGCCGCTAAATGGGTAATCCGGACTGGTGCGGGGCTCTTCTACTCGCAAGATACAGGCAACCCGCGCTTTGACATGGCTCGCAACTTGGCAGGTCGAGTGCGATTCGAATCGCTCGGGAATACCTTGTATACGTTCCAGAACGCCTTCTCCGGGCTCGCAGGCGCCCAGGCGCAGATCCTGACGCCCTATTCGTTTGCAAACGAGTACAATCGCCGAACTCCGCGCACGCTCACGTACATGTTCAATGTTCAATATGAGCTACCCGGTAATCAGGTCCTGGAGCTCGGCTACATGGGCAGTCAATCGCGTCACTTGGAGCAGCTTCGCGCCATCAACGAGGCCACCCCCAGTCCGACAGGCTCCATCGCGGAGCGCTCACCATTCCCGGAATTTGGCCGGATTCAGTTAGTGGACAACGGTGGTACGGGAAACTACAACGGCTTGTCGGTTAAGCTCACGAAGCGTTACAGCGCCGGACTCACCTACATGTTCGGCTACACATGGTCAAAAACGCTCGATACTGGCAGTTCGATCCGAACGCACGACGGCGACACGTTATTTCCTCAGAATAGCGGTTGCCGCGACTGCGAATATGGGTTGTCGAGCTTCCACGTGGCCCACCGCGTTGTTAACTCTGTATTGTACGACCTGCCCTTCGGTCGCGGACGCCAGCATAACATCGAGAACCCGGTGCTGAACGCCATCGCGGGTGGATGGCAGGTAGGCTCGATCCTGGCATGGCAAACGGGATTCCCGCTCACTGTCATGTTCCCCAATGACAATTCACGTACGGGCGCCGGGTTTGATCGTCCCAATGCAACCGGTATTAACCCAAACGATATTGAGAATCGGACGACCGCTCGATTCTTCAACACGGCCGCATTCTCGATCCCGGCACTCGGAACCTACGGGAATGTGGGCCGGAATACGTTGATCGGTCCCGGAATCTTCAACATGGATGCGTCGCTGTTGAAGAACTTCAACTTCACCGAGAGTCAATATCTCCAGTTCCGGTTCGAGGCGTTCAACGCCACGAATCACCCGAATTGGGGCAACCCGAACGTGAACATCTTCCAACCGGCCGCGTTCGGAACGATTGGCAGCATTCGCAACAGCAGCAATATGCGCCAACTGCAGCTTGCTTTAAAGTACGTCTTCTAGCATTTACCCGGATGCAAACACGGCCTGTCACTGACTCACAGTGGCAGGCCCTGCCCTCCAGTAACAATTTCACCTCACTCGTGCGTCTACAATCGGACAAACGAATGATTCCCAAAGTTCGCAAGGCAGTCTTCCCTGCAGCAGGACTCGGTACGCGCTTTCTCCCCGCCACTAAGGCGATGCCCAAGGAGATGCTACCTCTTGTCGACAAGCCCCTGATTCAGTACGGAGTTGAAGAAGTGATGCACTCCGGAGTGCAGAACATCATCATCGTCACCGGACGGGGAAAGAGCTCGATCGAAGACCACTTCGATGTCAGCTTCGAGTTGGAGCACCTCCTCGAATCCCGTGGCAAGAAGGATATGCTGCAGGCCGTCCGCAGCATCTCGGACATGATCGATGTCTCATACGTACGACAAAAAGAAGCGCTGGGCCTGGGACATGCCGTGTTGCGCGCCAAGGAACTCGTAGGCAATGAGCCGTTCTCGGTCGTCTTGTCCGACGATGTCATCGATTCCGAGATCCCTTGCATGCGGCAGCTCCTCGACGTCTATGACTACTTCGGCGCTTCCGTATTGGCATTGATGGAAGTACCGGTCGAAAGCATCTCAGCTTACGGCGTGGTGGATGCGGAACCTGTCGCGCACAACGGCAGCCGCGACCGCCTGTTTCGTATCCGGAACCTTGTGGAGAAGCCGAATGCCGCCGACGCTCCATCGAATCTCGCCATCATCGGCCGCTATGTGCTGACGCCCGAGATTTTCCACTCGATCGAATCCGTGCAGCCGGGTTCAGGCGGAGAAATTCAGCTCACGGACGGCTTGCGCCACCTTCTGCGCAATCGTCCCATCTACGGCCTGAAGTTCGAAGGAACGCGCTACGATGCGGGCGACAAGCTCGGGTTCCTCCGTGCGACAGTCGAGTTCGCGCTCAAGCGCCACGACCTGGGGACCGTGTTCCGTGACTACCTTAAGACCATGACGTTGTAAGGATAGATAATAGCGTTCATGCTTCGCAGAACGTTTGTCGCCAGCACAGGTCTTGTGGCGTTAGCGCAGACCTCGGCCACTATGAAGCCCAGGAACAAAATCGGCATTGACCTGTTCAGTATTCGCAGTTCCGGATACACGCCGTTTGAGTACCTGGACTACGCGGCCAAGCAAGGCGCGAATGTGGTCCACTTTTCCGAGATTCGCTTCATCGGCAACCTTGAACCGGACCATCTGCGCAAGGTGAGGGCCTACGCCGAAAAGCTGGGGGTCGAGCTGGAACTCGGGATGCGCTCTATCTGCCCGACCTCCAAGGCATTCGACGCCACACAAGGCACAGCCGAGCAGCAAATCGAGCGCATGCTGGTCTCCGCCAAACTCGTCGGGTCGCCGATTGTGCGCTGTTTTCTCGGAACGTCCAACGACCGCGTCGGCGCGATGCCCATCGAAGGGCACATCGAGAACACGGTCAAGGTGCTGCGGAATGTGCGCTCAAAGGTCGTGGATGCGGGCCTGAAGATTGCAATTGAGAACCATGCAGGCGACATGCAGGGCCGCGAATTGAAGTCCTTAGTGGAAGGCGCTGGCAAGGACTTCGTCGGAGTCTGCCTCGATTCCGGTAACCCGTTGTGGGTTCTGGAAGATCCGCACGTCACGCTGGAGACGCTCGCGCCCTACGTCGTCACCAGCCATGTTCGCGACACAGCGGTGTGGCGTGTCCCCGAAGGCGCCGCCGTGCAGTGGGTACGCATGGGCGAGGGCAACATCGGGATCGACTCCTATGTAAAGCGCTATGTCGAGCTATGCCCCGGTAAGCCGATCACGCTGGAAATCATCGTTACAGGCGCTCGCAAGTATCCATACTTCGATGCCAAATTCTGGGAGGGCTATCAGAACATACGAGCGTCAGAGTTTGCCCGCTTCGTAGCACTGGTCGACAAAGGCGAGCCAAGGCCCGCGACGCCTCCAGTCCCCAAAGAACACGCGCCACAGCGTGAGCGCGAGGATCTGGAAGCAAGCTTCCGCTGGGTTCAGAACTTCGTGGCGAAGCTGGCATGAAGACACTCCTCGTTCTCGGGCTATTCGCGCTGGTGCCCGAGGTGCGTGAAGCAATCAATGCCGGCGATTTCAAGAAGGCGGAAGCTCTTGTCGCCGCCGACCGTAAAGCAGCAGGTTTGACGCCGGAGAACGTACTCGCGCTTTCCTGGCTGGGCCGCGGCGCGCTTGCCGCGAAGAACTACGACTCGGCCGATAAGTACGCTTTGGAAACCGAGCGCCATGCCTCGGAGCTTCTGAAGAAACGGAAGATCGATGCGGAGCCGAACCTACCCTTGGCCTTAGGCGCTTCCATTGAAGTGCAGAGCCAGGTGCTGGCAGCGCGCGGCGAGCGGGATCGCGCCCTTGCCTTCCTCCGCGAGCAGGTGACTCGTTACCGCGACACATCCATGCGTGCGCGCATTCAGAAGAACATCAATCTTATCGATTTGGTTGGAAAGCGTGCGCCGGAACTAGACATACGCGAACACATCGGGACAGTAAAGCCCATGTCCCTGTCAGCGTTGCGCGGTAAGCCGATCCTGCTTTTCCTTTGGGCGCACTGGTGCAGTGACTGCAAAGCGCAAGGTCCGGTAATCTCTCGCTTGATGAAGGAATTCGCGCCCAAGGGGCTGACCGTAATTGCGCCGACTCAGCTCTATAACGAGGTTGCGAATGAGCGGCAGCACATTGCGGGCGTTCTTGCGCAAAACTATCCCGACCTCAAATCAGTCGCCGTGCCGCTGAGTTCGGAAACCTTCTACAAGTATGGAGTCAGTAGCACGCCTACTCTCGTCTTGATCGACAGGTCCAGCATCGTACGTCTGTATCGCCCTGGTCGCATGACTTACGAAGAACTAGCTCCCCTAATCGCGGGGATTTTGTGAACCGTCTCGATGAACTCCGCCGGCGCCATGCGAATGCAGAGGCTGGTGGAGGTGAGGAAAGGCGAGCCCGGCAGCACGCAGAGGGTAAGCTGAGTGCGCGTGAACGGGTGGAACTATTGCTGGACGAGGGCACGTTCGAAGAGCTAGACAAGTTGGTCCGGCATCGATGCCGGGACTTCGGCATGGACAAGCAGGTGGTGGACGGCGACGGCTTCATCACCGGACACGGCTTGATCAACGGCCGTCCTGCCTACGTCTTTGCCCAGGACTTCACGGTCTTCGGTGGGTCGTTGTCTGAGTCGAATGCGCTCAAGATCGTGAAGGTGATGGACCTTGCGTTAAAGACCGGGGCTCCACTCGTCGGTCTGAATGACTCAGGCGGGGCGCGGATACAGGAAGGAGTGCTGTCACTCGGCGGTTATGCGGATATCTTTCTTCGCAATACGCTCGCTAGCGGAGTGATTCCTCAGATCTCAGCAGTACTCGGTCCATGTGCGGGCGGGGCCGTCTACTCACCGGCTCTGACTGATTTCATCTTCATGGTCGATCGGACGAGTCACATGTTTGTCACTGGTCCTGATGTGATCAAGACGGTGACTCATGAGGACGTGAGCAAGGAGCGCTTGGGTGGCGCGGTGACTCACAACTCGGTGAGCGGCGTGGCGCATTTCCTGGCTGCCGACGACACAGCTTGTCTGGTCGCGATTCGGGAACTGCTGTCTTACCTGCCACAGAATAATCGTGAGGACGCGCCTCACGTTCGGTGCAGCGACCCTGTCGACCGCGAGGACCCGTCACTGGACGAGGTGGTGCCGGCCCAGTCGAACGCGCCGTATGACATTCGCGACATAGTGCACCGCGTGGTAGACGGAGGGGTGTTCTTCGAGGTGCAGGAGCACTTCGCGAAGAACATCGTGATAGGGTTCGCGCGCATGGATGGTCGTTCTATCGGCATAGTGGGTAACCAGCCGGCTGTGCTCGCGGGCTGTTTGGATATCGATGCCTCTGCGAAGGCGGCCCGGTTTGTGCGCTTTTGTGACGCGTTCAACATTCCGATCCTTACGTTGGAAGATGTGCCTGGTTTTCTACCCGGCGCCGCCCAGGAGTTCGGCGGCATCATTCGGCACGGGGCCAAGCTTCTCTATGCTTACGCCGAGGCGACGGTGCCTAAGATCACGGTCATCACCCGCAAAGCGTATGGCGGTGCGTACTGCGTGATGGGGTCCAAGCACCTTCGCACGGACATCAATTTCGCCTACCCCACAGCCGAGATCGCCGTAATGGGCGCGGAAGGCGCGGTGAACATCATCTATCGCCGTGAACCCGACCGGACGGCTTTGATCGACGAATACCGCGACCGGTTCGCCAATCCTTTCATCGCTGCGGAGCGAGGGTTTATAGACGATGTGATTGAGCCTCATGAAACACGACCGAAGGTGATCAAAGCCTTGCGCCTGCTGGAAACCAAGGTAGACACCATGCCTCGCAAGAAGCACGGCAATATCCCGCTCTGAAGGTGCGGGCAAACGTGTCGCCGATCCCGCACACGCGCCGGGAACTGGTGGTATCATTCTGCCAGCGGAAACGGCCGCGGGGTGACGTGGCGGCTGCTACCCATACGACACATGCTAACCAGAACTCTTCTCAAGCCGTTCCTTCTCGGCACAATCTGCGCTCTTGCCGTTTTCGGAGCCGACAACTCGATCGGAACGTGGAAACTCAACGTTGCAAAATCGACGTTCTCTCCTCCGCCGATGCCGGTCCGTAGCCTCACCACGATACGAACCGCAGTGAACGGTGGAGTCAAGGTGGTGAACTCGGGAGAGATGGCTGACGGCACGGCGATCAACTCCGGCTACTCGGCAAAGTATGACGGAAGCCCCTCTTCGATAGACGGAACGATCTGGGACACCATCTCAGTCAAACAAGTGGACGACAATACATTCACCAACGAATCCAAGAAGAACGGCGGCAGCTATCATACCGTCGCACAGGTGAAGATCTCCGCCGACGGCAAGACGATGACAGTCACGTCGAAGGGAACCACCGCTGAAGGCAAGCCGTTGAATTCTACTTTCATTTACGAGAAGCAATAGCCGCTTAGAATGTGCTCGGGATCGTCCGTATGACGATTGGGCTCTAGGTGGGAGATTGGTCGGGGCGGCGTGATTCGAACACGCGACCCCCTGCGCCCAAGGCAGGTGCGATACCAGGCTGCGATACGCCCCGACTCTTAACGATTCTACCTTGGACTACTGCACCAACGGCGAGGTCGTCGTTGGCGTGCGTAACGCGCGGGCGACGGCTCGCGAGACCAACCTGCGTGGATCGAGCAAATGCTGCGGACGGAACTGACGCAGCGACCACCGGAAACCCGGTTCAAACTCCACACCTAGAAAATACCCAATCTCTTTATAGACGCAGTAGCAAACACGCCCCTGCAACTCACCCCGCGGGTAGCTAATCCGCAGCTCTGTATCGATCGGAATAGGTGAGTCGACCTGAATGCATGCGCCGGAAAGAGAGATGTCTTCCAGATTCGCGACAGCTCGGCGAATCCTACCACCTTTGTCTTTCCACTGGACGTCAACCAGATCTGCGCATAGCATCCGCGGTTCGGCCCGGCGGTTATGCATACACCCGTCTTATCGGCTCGCCAAAGAAACACCTTTAGCACAAAATGGGGGTACCAATTACCCTACGTCTGCTAGGGCTGTCCCTTGCAACTTGCGCCAAATCCGTCGCGGAGCGAACACTCCTGCTACTTTGACGTGCGCAATCGCACCCGGATTCATTAAATCCGATTGAACACCTCGACCACTTTGCTCAAAGCCTTGTACTGCCGGATCAGAGGTACCATCTTCGTCTCGCGCTCGTCAATCTCTTGAGATCGCTTTAGGATCTCCGCCGCCCGTTCGTGCGGAACTCGCACCACCCCGTCTTCTCCAGCCACGATAATGTCACCGGGTTTAATCGTCACGCCTCCACACTCGACCGGAATGTTGTTGTCGACACTCGCCCAGCGGCCCACCGAGCTCGACGGCACCACCGAGCGCGAATACGCGGGCAGGCCCAAAGCTCGTACTTCCGATACGTCACGCAGCCCACCGTCGATGACAACGCCCGCCATCCCTCGGACCTTCGCTGTAGTCGCCATCAGCCCGCCGAGACCGGCGACGTCCAAGCCGTTCTCCACCACGATCACGCCGACATCGCCCGGCTTGCTGTTGTCGATCATCGCTACCGAGTGCTTTGCGCTTAACGCCGCCGTTGCTCTATCGGCTGTAGTCTGCCGCAAAAGCGCAGTTACCGCGCGACCAACCACTTGGCCGGGAACGCGAGGTTGCATGTCGTGCGACAGGAATCCACGTTGTCCCGTGATCTGGTCGACGGCGTCGGAGACCGACGCAACCGTCGACTTCTTGAACCCGGCGATGAGCGCCTGCTCCGACGTCATCTTGGCCGGTGCGGCCGCTTGAAAGCCGCTTACGGCCAGTACTCCGGCAATCACGGCCGTCGACGCGGCCACAGAAACAGTTCTCATGGGATGTTCGCGAACCTCCGGTACATTAAGCTATTTAGCAGCACATTCGCCAATGCTTTCTTTCATCGTATCCCCGTATCACCTTGGACAGCGAGGGACCGGTGTCGGTGCGGGACCTTCAGCAATCCTCGAAACCGGAATCGCGGAACGATTGCGTGCTCCGGCCGGGGAGATTGACGCCGGCGCTTCATCGACTCCGGCGGAGGTCAACCGCCGACTCACCATTGAAGTACGCGCGGCTCTCCGTGGCGGATCTTTCCCGCTGATCCTGGCCGGAAACTGCAATTCGTGTCTGGGCACCCTCGCGGGATTGGATCGTAGCACGCGTCGCGGCATAGTCTGGTTCGATGCGCACGGAGACTTTCACACCCCCGAGACCTCGATCAGTGGATCGCTGGAGGGCATGTCGCTCATGCTCGCCACGCGCGACTACGTGCCCGAGCAGAATGTCGTGCTTGTCGGCGCCCGGGACCTTGATCCCGGCGAGGACGAGCGCGTGCGACAACGCCTGCGCCACATCCCCGACGCGGACTTGCACACCGCGGTCGATCTACCCGACGTCGAATGCGTCTATATCCACATCGACCTCGATGTCCTGGATCCGGCAATCTCGCCTGGCGTGAACTTCCGCGGATCAGGCGGACTCACCGAGGAGAAACTTCTCAAAGCGCTGGATTCCACTTTCCAACGGTATAAGGTTGAAGCTCTCGCCATCGCGAACTACAATCCTTCATTCGATATCGATCACCGCACGCGGAACATCGCAGTCCGCGTGATCGAAGAAGTATCGCGCTTGCGTCAGGCGGTAGCTTCCCGCTAGCCTCGAGGAAGCCTCACGAATGCTCATTCAAGCGAAATCTCCATGCCGCGTCGACCTGGCCGGCGGAACCATGGACATCTGGCCGCTGTACCTGTTCCATGAGAACGCCGTCACCGTAAACTTCGCCGTGGACCGCTATACAACGTGCCAGCTCCGAACCCGGGATGACGCTAAGATCGTCTTGCGATCGGCCGACCAGAAAGGCGAGGAAGTATTCGAAGATCTGGCCTCGCTAGTGGCAGCGAAGAAATACAATCTGCCGCTGCTGGCCCACATTGTGCGCTTCTTCCGCCCGGCCGTCGGCATTGAACTATCTACGAATTCCGAAGCGCCGGCCGGGGCAGGCATCTCGGGATCGTCGTCGCTGCTGATCAGCATAGCCAGCGCGCTAAACAAGCTCAACGGCACGGGCTATAACCTCGAACGCATTCGCGAGATCGCCCAGAACGTGGAGGCGCAGATCATCCGTGTTCCCACCGGTTCGCAGGATTATTACCCGGCGATGTACGGAGGTGTGGGAGCCATCGACCTCACGGCTGCCGGCATCCTGCACAGCCACCTACCTGTCGATCTGGAGGATTTCAATCGTCGCATTGTTCTTGTCTATTCGGGCAAACCACGCAACTCGGGTATCAACAACTGGGAAGTGATGAAGGCCCACATCGACGGCGATAAAGGTGTCCATCGCAACTTCCAACGCATCGCCGAGATCGCCCACGCCCTCCGCGCCTCCATCGCATCGGCCGACTGGACTGGCGCCGAACGCCTGGTTCGCGAGGAGTGGGCGCACCGCCGGAAAAACGCGCCCGGTATCACGACCGATTTCATCGATACACTCATCGCAGCAGCCAAACGCGCCGGGAGCAAGGCAGCCAAGGTCTGCGGGGCCGGCGGAGGAGGATGCGTATTCTTCCTTGTCGCCCCAGGCGCCAAACAGCGAGTCCAGCAGACGCTGTCGGACATTGGCGCTGAAGTCCTGGATGTAGGCGTGGCCCCCAAGGGCGTTCACGTTAAAGTTTCCCGATAAGCGCATGGAAGCGACAATTCCCAGCGACAAGCTCGGCCTGGTCCTGAAGATCGGCCTCTACGTGTTCCTGGCTTACATGGGGCTCGCCGTCTTTTACACGCTTCTGGCGCCCACGGGTTTACTGATAGCCGGCGCGATCGGAACTTTTTTGGCGGCGTCGATCGCCAACGCAATTGTCGTGCGGATCTTCGAGCGGGGTCGTCTGGTGATGGTAGGTCTTGGATGGGACCACCGGTCGCGCCGTAACATGACCTTCGGTTTGTGTGCAGGAATTCTAGCGGCCGCACTGCATCTCGCTCCTGCGCTTCTATTGAGTGTCGCCAGCATCGAACCGGATCGTGAATATCCAGCGAATTTGACGTCTCTTGTGTTCGTCACCTGCATTCTCGTGTTCGGCGCGTTTGGAGAGGAGCTGCTTTTCCGTGGCTACGCATTCCAGACGCTGGTTCGAGCCGCTGGTCCTTTTGCCGCGCTCCTGCCCATCAGCGTGCTGTTCGCCGCGGCGCATGCAAGTAACCAGAATGCCTCCGCGCTCGGTCTAATTAATACGTTCGGTTTCGGCGTCGTGCTCGGTTATGCGTATTTACGGAGCCGAGATCTGTGGCTGCCGATCGCCCTTCACTTCGGCTGGAACTGGGCGTTGGTGATTTTCGGGCTTAACGTCAGCGGCTTTAGAATGGGAGTGACCGGGTACACGGTGCGATGGCACGTTTCCGACCTATGGAGCGGCGGCGCATATGGCCCGGAGGCCAGTCTTCTGACGTGCGGCATCATTGTCACGCTGCTATGGGTTCTCCATCGCGCGCCGCTTGGTCCGCCGGAGCCCGCCTGAAGGAGTACCCTTTCGATGTATCGCATGCGTTCGTTGGTATTGTTCGTTGCCGCGACCTCGCTGATGGCCGAAAAGCTCACGCCCGAGCAGCGTATTGAAATCCTGCGCGGCATGAGTGCGGAATACGCCACCGTCAAAACCTATCTCCCTAAATCGAAGAAGCCGCTCGAAGTAAAGAGCACCGGCCAGTACGACAAAGACGAGTGGCAGGATATCGGCCGCCAGTTAGGACCCGCTGCGCGCGTCGGCGACATGGTGCAGATCACGAAGGTAGACCTCGATGACAACAAGATCATCCTGGAGATCAACGGCGGCGCAAAAAGCAAACGCAAGTGGTATCAAAACATCGAAGTCGGCGCTGGAGGTAGTGGTCGGACTACGCCCATCAACTCGCAGCAGAATGGCGGCCCTGGCGCCGGAACTGCCATCGCGCTGGTGTTTGACAAGCAGATTCCAGCCGTTACCGCCGCCGAGGTGAAGAAACTCCTCGCGCCCGTTCTCGACTTTGAGAAACGCAGCGCAACCGAGCAGTTTGTCGAAACTCTGCCGCCGGAGATTCAGGCGGCGGTCAAGGAAAAGCGGGCCATCGAAGGGATGGATCGCGATCAGGTCTTGCTCGCCTTAGGCAAGCCCCGCACCAAAGTGCGGGAAACAAAAGAAGGCGTCGACGAGGAGGATTGGATCTATGGCCAACCTCCGGGAAAGATGACCTTTGTCACGTTCGGCAACGGCAAAGTATTGCGTGTGAAAGAGACTTATGCGGGCCTTGGCGGTTCCACCGCGCCTGCTTTGAAGCCTCAGATTTAAAACGCCTCCGGGACCCGAAAACACCGCCCTTTTGGGCGGTTTGCTCGCTGCGAACCGCCATGGCGCCCTTGGTATAGTTGAAGAAGAATCCAACAACTCCAAAGGAGAACCTCCCCAAATGGCAATTAAAGTGGGAATCAACGGCTTCGGCCGTATCGGGAGAAATGTAGTTCGCGCCGGACTCAGCAACCCTGAAATCGAATTTGTTGCAGCCAATGATCTTACTGACACGAAGACCTTGGCGCACATGCTGAAGTACGATTCCACGTTGGGGCCGCTGGGCCAGGACGTGAAGGCGGAAGCGGATGCTATCACTGTTGGCGGCAAGACGATCAAGGTCTTCGCCAGCAAGGATCCCGGCGCCATCGACTGGCCTGCGCTTGGCGTGCAGGTAGTCGTCGAATCCACCGGTCATTTCACTGATGCGACCAAGGCGAAAGCCCACCTCCGCGGCAGCGTGAAGAAAGTCATCATCTCGGCGCCGGCGTCGAATGAAGATGTCACTGTCGTGCTCGGCGTCAATGACGACAAGTACATTGCCGACCAGCACCATGTGATCTCCAACGCGTCCTGCACCACCAACTGCCTGGCTCCGGTCGTGAAGGTTCTGCATGAAAAGTTCGGCATCGAAAAAGGTTTGATGACGACGATTCATAGCTACACGAATGACCAGAACGTTCTCGACTTCCTGCACAAAGACCTTCGTCGCGCCCGCGCAGCAGCCATCAACATGATCCCCACCTCCACCGGCGCCGCCAAGGCGATCGGGCTGGTGATGCCGGAACTCAAGGGAAAACTGGACGGCTACTCGGTTCGCGTTCCCACTCCGAATGTTTCCGTGGTGGATTTCGTCGCGATGTTGAAGCAGAATGCCACGGCCGAAGAGATCAACAACGCTTTGAAGGAAGCGGCGGACGGCAAGCTGAACGGCATCCTGGCCTTCACCATGGATCCCGTCGTTTCGACGGATATGCTAAAGAA
The DNA here is from genome assembly GCA_035634155.1 of Bryobacteraceae bacterium. Classification (GTDB taxonomy): domain Bacteria; phylum Acidobacteriota; class Terriglobia; order Bryobacterales; family Bryobacteraceae; genus DASQDN01. Next base: position 12,844 of record DASQDN010000570.1, read on the forward strand.
CCCGAATAGCTCCATCGTTGACGGGCAGTTGACGAAGGTGCTCGACGGCAACATGGCGAAAGTGGTCGCCTGGTATGACAACGAATGGGGCTACTCCTGCCGCGTCGTCGACCTAATCGGATTCCTGGCCAAGAAAGGCCTCTAAGCCCGTACTTCAATCCTTGTGTATACGCCCGGCTGGCTCAAACGCGGCCGGGCTTTTCCATTCCATTATCCCGGAAAGCGGACGAACGGCTGTCGCGCGTCAACAAATCGCGCGTGATAAAAATTGATGGACGAACAAATTCGCTGCCCCTGGCCCAAAGACGAACTGTATTGCCGCTACCACGACGAGGAATGGGGCGTACCGGTGCATGATGACCGCAAGCTCTTCGAAATGCTGATCCTCGAAGGCGCGCAGGCAGGCCTGAGTTGGGAAACCATTCTGAAAAAGCGTGACAACTACCGCGAAGCTTTCGACAACTTTGATGCAGAGCGGATCGCCCTTTACGACGATGCCAGGATAGCCCAACTCCTCACAAATGCAGGCATCGTCCGCAACCGCCTGAAGGTGAACGCCGCCGTGAAGAACGCGCAGGCATTTCTGGCGGCGCGCACGGAATTCAGATCCTTTGACGCCTACATCTGGCAGTTCACCGGCGGCGCGCCGCGAAAGAATGCATGGGCATCCATGCAGGAGGTCCCCGCGAAGACGGCTGAATCAGACACCATGAGCAAGGACCTGACCAAGCGAGGATTTAAGTTCGTGGGCAGCACCATCTGTTATGCGTTCATGCAGGCTACAGGAATGGTGAACGACCACATCACCACCTGCTATAGATGGCGAGAGCTTAACGGGCGCGACGTTAACGCTCGTGACGTTACCGATTGATCCGCGTCAGATATACCTTGCGCGGCATCCCCGCCGCGCGCGCACGAGCCAGTAACTGCTCGGCTTCCTTGCGCGTTTCCGAGAATCCGAGCACTACCATGAATCGCCTTCCATTCGGCTCAGGGGGATAAACTTCCGGGCGCCAGTCCCTCCAACGAGCGGCCAATTGCCGGGCATGCTGCATCGCCTGGTCATGCTGCTTGTAGATCTCGGCGACAACCACCCAGTTCCCTCTGCCCGCCTGCGGGGCTGGCGTGACAGGAGCCGAGGCAGCCTCGGTCCTCTGCCGTACCGTCTCTTGTACGGGCGACGGCAATCCAGCGCGCGGCTGCTCCGCCGTTGTGACCCTGGATAAAGAAGTATTCGCGCTGGATTTATAGGACCGCACGCCGAACACCAGAGCCAGCACTGCCAGCGAAGCAACCACGATGGCGGCGGTGGGAAGCTTGTACTTCTTCACCACCGGCGGCTCCACGTCCGGAGCCGCGGTCAGCATCCGCAGGGCTTCGTCAGCTTCTACCGTCCGCCGTACGCACGCCCGAGCCACGTCAGCAAACGGCTGCGGCAGCCGTGGCATAGTTGCGTCGCCCGTGGGCCGCTTCTGCGTCAAAACTTCTGCGATCGTCTGGCCCGCCGCAAACATATCTTCCGACCGCTGTTTCGGCGTAGCGCGCCCGATCGTCCACGGCGCCAGCTTGATTGTGTCGCCCATGGCCACGATGTTCTCGGGAGCCAGCGCTCCGTGCGCAAATCCCTTCTGGTGCAGATAGGACAGCCCGCCAAGCACCGCCTCGGAAAGCTGCCGAGCCTCGTCTTCGTTCAGCGGCCGATTGCGGACCGCTTCCGCCAGACTGTCATCCGGCCGTTCTGTTACGGTGTAGACCACCGTGTTGCCGATCACCTCGGTTTCACCGGCAGCGTACGTACCGGCGATATGTGGATGAGAAAGAGCGGTGGCGTCCCGCCACTGCTCCAGCGTGATGTTCGCTTCTTCCGTGCCCGCCGACATTAGCCGAATAATCGCTTGCCGTGCGTCCACCGGATTCGTCGCGTAAACACCGTTCCCCGCTACATCGCCCAAATACTCGATGAGCGGATACTTACCATCGACGAGAGAGCCGACAAGGTCGCGCCATTGGTAGTTCATTCGATCAGTCTATCTCCCGCGGAAGCGCGGGTTGGCTTACGGAAAGCTGTTACAATACTCGACCCGCCGGCTGGGCCTGGGCGTTCAAACCTTGCAGGCGCCGGCCCGCTTCTCGCAGGGTTTGTTCCTGCTTACAAAAGCAGTACCGGACCAGCTGTGCGCCACGCGCGGGATCCGAATAGAAGCTCGAGCCAGGAACGCATGCAACGCCGATCTCCTCGATCAGGTGCTTTGTGAAGGC
>DASQDN010000571.1:0-2255 GCA_035634155.1 Bryobacteraceae bacterium
ATCAAGATCAACATCTTTGCGGCTGATCCGGTGGCCGGGCCCGGCAATCGTGCCGATCCAAGCAAGAACAAGATTCCCGCTAATGTCGCGAATTATTTTGCGATTGTGGCCGAGAACGAGAATCGCAGCATTATGAAGCCCGTCAACGTGTCGCAGATTATGTCGGATTCTCACGGCCTGGCGCAGAAGGTGAAGATCATCACCGTACCGGGCGAGCATAATACCGGCGTTCTAAAGGGCACTCCGCTTGGAAAGCTGGTGTGGTTCCTGGCGCACAAGTTTTTGGGCAAGCATGGCACGGAGTTGAACGGCGGGCTTCAGCTTACGCACGTGGACGTGTGCGAGTGCTATGCGGGCATCCGCATGTACATGTCCGATTTCCGCAAGATGCACGGCAGCGCGGGCGCGCAGCTTGGGCGTACGGACCGGAACGTCTCCAACCAATATTCGCTGCATCATTTCTGGGTGAACGACCACCACCAGGGTCAGTTCATGAAAGCGTTTCCGATTCTGGCGCCGATGATCACGAATCCTAACCTGCTTGCGAATGGCGGGTTCGGCTTGCAGCAGGAACTGCAACGGATGAGATCCGCAGCGCCGTGGACGTATACGGTACTGGTGAAGCTTGGGCTGATCCAGCCGCCGTCCTCGCAGAAGACAGGCGGGAACTTCCTGGCAGCGGCTCATCGCGCTTAGCGGCGATGGCGGTGCCGAAAGAGTTTGGGCTGGAGGCGTTAGCCGTGCCGAATGACTAAAACGTCGCCATCTTTCACGATGTATTCCTTGCCCTCGAGCCGGAGCAGGCCTTTATCGCGCAGCGCCGGGTAGCCGTTGTGGTCCACCAGGTCTTTCCAGTTCACCACTTCGGCGCGGATGAATTTCGCTTCGAAGTCGCTATGAATCGCGCCGGCAGCTTGCGGGGCCTTGCTGCCGGTGGGGATGGTCCAGGCTCGGCATTCGGTTTCGCCGGCCGTGAGGAAAGACATGAGGCCAAGAAGGGAATAGGTCGCGCCGATCAAGCGCTGCATGCCGGATTCCTGGAGGCCGTAGCTGCCGAGGAGTTCGGCCGATTCTTCGGGGCCGAGTTCGGCCAGTTCGGCTTCGATCTTGCCACAGATGGCGGTGATGGCTGTCTGCGGCCGGTTGCCCAAAGGTCCGGAACGGAACTCGACTTCCCGGTCCTTCAGTTTGGCGGCATCTTCTTCGCCGAGGTTCAGCACATAGAGCATCGGCTTCTGAGAGAGGAATTGAAAGCCTCGGATGCGCTTTTCGTCGTCGGCGGAAAGGTCGAGATTGCGGAGCGGCTCGTTATTTTCGAGCATGCCCTTGGCCCGTTCGAGGAGTTCGAACTCGCGGTCGAGCCCTGGGTCCTTGATTTTTTTGCGGTCTTTTTCGAGACGTTCCAGGCGCTTTTCGACGACAACGAGGTCGCTGAGGATGAGTTCGGTTTCGAGGTCCTCCGAGTCGCGGAGGGGATCGACTGAGCCGTGCTCGTGCGGGACGGATTCGTCTTCGAAGACGCGGAGCACCTGGGCGAGGGCGTCGACATTGCGCAGGCTGGCGAGATAGCCGGGATTGCGAAGCGCTTCTTTCGAGATCGCCGGGAAATCGAGATATTCGACGGTGGCGAAGGTGATCTTGGGCGGCTCGAAGATGCGGGCCAGCGCGTCGAGGCGGGGGTCGGGTACCTTGGTGACGCCGACGCGGGCCTCCATCAGGCCGACTCGCGTGGCCTCGTGCACACCGGTCAGGATCGTAAACAGCGACGTTTTGCCCACCATGGGCAAACCGACAATGGCAGTCTTCATATGTCCTTAGAGCGGTACATCCACTAGGGTGAGGATTTCCGCGAGAATGCGCTCGGCCGCCTCGGTGGAGCGCTGGGTCATTACGGCTCGGGCGTTGATCACCACACGGTGCGCGAAAACGGGTCCTACGAGGCGTTTGATGTCGTCGGGAATGACGTAATCGCGACCTTCCAGCATCGCCAGTGCCTGGCTGGAGCGGTAGAGCGCCTGGGCTCCGCGGGGGCTTACGCCGAGGGCGAGCGATTCGTAGGAACGGGTGCGCTCGACGATGGCGAGCATGTAGTCGACCAGCGCATCATCGACGCGGACTTGAAGCACCTGCTCCTGCAGGCGGATGATGTCGGCGGCGTTCAGGATAGCGTTGATGGGTGTTTCGGCGGTGGGCAGGCTCACCGCGCGCACGATCTCGCGTTCGCTTTGCCGGTCGGGGTACCCGATGCGGAGGCG
>DASQDN010000572.1:0-2832 GCA_035634155.1 Bryobacteraceae bacterium
CAATAACCCTGGCCCTGGTCCCGGTCCGGAACCGTCCACAGGCAAGCTTGAAATCGTTTTGGGTCAGGGCCAAGTTACGTCCGTCGGATACCCGACCACCCAGCCGCTCACCATCCGATCTCTGGATCCGTCGGGAAGGCCGCAGGCCGGTCTACCTATCACCTGGACCGTGGTCGAAGGTGGTGGCGCTCTGGGTAGCGCTTCGACAATCACCGATGACAAAGGAATCGGGACGGCAGTCTTCTCGAACTTCTTCGTTCAACTCGGCGTTTCTGCCGTGAAGTCGGTGGTCTCCGCGACAGTTGGCTCCGACACAGTGAACTTCATCGTCACAACCATCCCGAACCTGCCGAACGGCAACCGCGGTGAAGCCCAGTTCTTCCTCCGCAAGCCGACGGATCGCGTCATCGTGGCGCGCGCTGGCGAAACTTTGCCGGGAGCAATCGAACTCGGGGTGGGGTCGCTTATCGGAGGTGGAGTTCCGAACATTGGTCTTCGTCTTGAGGCGCAGAATACCGGCGGCCCGAGTGCAACCTGCCGCGACGGCGTGCCCCTTTCAGACAATTCCGGCACGCTGGTTTGCGATCTCATTGCCGGGCCTGTAGTCGGCGAGACCGAACTGAAGGCATATGTCGGCGAATCCGGTGTCTTCACCTTCACGCTACGCGTGGAGCCTGGTGTTGCGAGCACGCTCCGCATCACCGGCGGCAATAATCAAAGCGGGTCCACTGGACAAGCGCTTCAGAACGCGTTCGCCGTGCAGGTAACTGACGCTGGCGGCAACCCCTTACGCGGCGCGACCGTCACGTGGGAGGTGGTGTCAACGGGAACCGCGACGGTGAATCCCGCGACCACAACTACCGACGAGAATGGCCGCACGTCTACGCGGGTGACCTTGGGCCAGCAGCCCGGCTTGGTTCAGATCCGAGCACGCTCGGGAACGGGAACAGTGACGTTCTCCGCGACGGCTGCCGGCGCTGCCACGGGCCTGACGGTGACCGGCGGCGGGCAGTCTGCCGCAGCGGGAGCCGCTTTCTCTCAACCGATTACAGTGACTGTTTCCAACGGCACGACGGCCATTCCGAACGCCACGGTGCAGTTCTCGGTGACGCAGGGATCGGCTACCGTTCCACCAAGCGCCGTAACGAATTCCAATGGCGTTGCTACGGTCAACGTTACGGCGGGCGCCACACCGGGCCCGGTTGTGATTCGGGCTACATACGGCGCGCTTTCACAGAACATCAACCTGACGGTGAACGCTCAGGGACCGGTCTTCAGTGCCGCCAGTTTTGTGAGCGGCGCCGGATATCAGCCCGGAATCTCGCCCGGATCCATCGCGGTGATCAACGCCACAGGAATTGCTCGTGACATCCGCGGTTCCGTGACGCCGCAGTCCATCATTGGACCACTACCCACTACGCTAGCGGGCGTCGAGGTGCTGTTCAATGGGGTTCGTGCTCCCATCTACTCGGTATCGAACATCAACGGGCAGGAGAGTGTCATCGTCCAGGTGCCCTTTGAAACTGGTCCGGGGAATGCGTCGGTCACGATCCGTGTAGCCGGCGCCGGCGAGACGACAGTCTCTGCGATTCCGATCCAGGCGGTCAAGCCGTCGTTCTTCGACTTCGTGGATACGAACTCGCGGCGATATGTCGTGGCGCTGCGACCCGATGGGTCGTATGTGACATCGACGAACCCGGCGCGCCGGGGTGAAACCGTGCGTGTTTTCGCTACCGGTTTGGGCCAGACGACTCCGCTGGCTAGCACCAATCGTCTTGGGGTCCGCGACCAGAACGTCAACGCTCTGGTGATTGCGGGCATCAACAACGAGGGCGTCCGGCTGGTCTCGGCCAAGATGGTCGAAGGCTCGGTCGGAGTCTATGTGGTGGAGATGGAGATTCCCACTACGGCAACCACTGGCGATGCAAGACCGATCGCCATCGGCGTGGCTGGTCCGGATGGCGCTCTGGTGTATGCCGGCGGCGCAATTCCGATCCAGTAGTCAGTAAGCAGTTCAATAGAAACGGCCCGCCGGGAGCGATCCTGGCGGGCCGTTCTGTTATAAAAAGCACGTAATCTTACTTCTGCAATTCCTTGGGGAGCAGCTTTTGAATTTCGGGCTGCAGCTCAAACACGAGAGCGATGTGATAAACGTGGCCAGTGGGATCCACTGCCACGACGATCTCTCGAGACGGCTTAGGTTCCTTAGTGGCGGGATTGTATTGAACCGACACAGTAGCCTTCTCGCCCGACTTCAGGGTCTCTTTATCGAGCTTCACTTCCAGCCCCGGAGCCGAGGGAGCGCTCAGGCGGAGCTGAATGTCACCCGGCATTGAATTGGAGATGACGGCCTGGCCGCCCGACGCCTCGTAACCCTTCAAGCGAATCTCGGTTGTATCGATTGCCACCTGGCGCGCTACGGTGGCTACATCCACCCCCTTGAAGAGCGCCATCATCTTGTTTTCCTGCGGGTCCGGTCCGGGATTCATACGTCCCCAGGGAGTATCCCAGTCCTTCTGGGGAACCACGTACCAAGCCCAGCGGCCGTTATCGACTTTCCACAGGCTGGTCATCGGCTGCTTGACGCGCATCACGCCCACGCGAGGCGAGCGCCACTCGACGTCCACGCCGGTGACCACCGTTGCTTTGGTGAAGTCGTCGGAGTAGTTGATGCGGACGATATCGAAACCGAAGTACCGCCGCTTCTCCATGTTGTAGTAGAAGTCCTTGCTGTCTTCGGCGATCACTTCTTCCGCTTGGCGATACTTACCATCGACGTGGGCCTGGAAGAACTTGGCAACGCTGGCTCGCAGCGCCTCGTCGATTTCCGGC
>DASQDN010000573.1:0-8243 GCA_035634155.1 Bryobacteraceae bacterium
CAGTTCTGTCGGTGGGGCTTCCCGGAACGGCAACAGCGACGCAGGGCGACTGCACGCCGTTAGCACACGCCGGATACGTACCGGTCATCGGACGATCCAAACGATAGTAGTGCGTGTCGCCGTGGGCCAGAACGACAGGCCTGTCCAGGGCAACTGTCCGGCTTCGCAGAGCGGTCACGAAGTCGGAGTAGCCGGAGATTGTATACCCTTGGCCGCCTTCCAGAAAACGTTCAAATACGTTCGCTTGGATGGAGATGAATACGCCCTTGATCTTCGAATCGTTCTGCGCAACATCGAAGGCCGCGTTCAACCAGGCGACATTCGCCGCGTTGCGGGCCGCGTACTCCGCATCCATTGCCGCTCTATAAATGTTCGGAACTCCAGCGGCCGAATTGGCGTTCTGGAAGCCGTTATTGCTGCCGGGCATGTTCAAGGTAACGAATAAGACTTGACCATACTGCCAGCGCGAGTTCTCCGGGTAGCCGCTTTGGCGTGTCACCGTCAGCGTTCTTTTGCCAAGAGTCTCATTGTTCGGATAGAAAGTCTGGCGCAGCAGACTGAGCCGCTCGAGGGGATCGAACGAACCGTTGGTGGTGCGGTGGCAATCGGTCCATTCATTGTCCCCGGGTACGAATACCGCGGCCATGTCAAAGGTGTTGAAGTACTCGAGGTTCTTCGCGTAGACCTCGTTCGAGCACAGCGAATTGCCTTCCTTGATGTCACCAACGTGGATGACAAACGATTTGTTATCTTTCAAAGACTCGTTTATATCGGCGATCATGCGCTCATACGGCGCCGATGGATAAATCTGCACCCGAGGCGTGCCGCCGGCCGGCCCATAGGGCGCATCGCCGATGACCGCGAATTCAAACTTCTTAACTTCTGCTTGTGCTGCGACGGCAAGCGCAAGGGCTGCGCCGGTCAGCACCATGGAACGAACTACCCGCATAATGACGGTCTCCCAAGGTAAGAATTGTTGTGCACGTGCTACATGAAGCAATTTAGACGAAACAGTCGAACGTGACAACAGTGTGAATGCTGACTAGTGCACACATCAGTCTTGCAGTTTCAACAACTTAAAAACTTGTACTAGGCTTTTTCCTTATCCCCTAGGTGGTATAGGAATTCAGGTGAGGTGATTGGTTCGCAGCGTCTAGGTACAAAAAACAGCGGCATTGTTCTTTCACTTACTGTATGAAATCCCGGCAAATGCACTGGCCTACGTAGGCGCGACCGATGGGAAGGTGGATAATTCTCGAGGACTGCGCAACTGCCATCAATCGGACGGCCACCGCTCACGAACTGAATCCGGGTTTACCAAGGCCTTCCACGTATGATCAAAGCGACTCGCCACGTCCGGCCGCTCTTTCAGCAAAGCTCCCAGCCCGAGACGCTTATGGGGATCGACCCCGTCGTGGTCGTAACTGAAATGGTCCAGGATGTGCGTCCAGCGGTCGGTGAGTCCGCCCGTATCTAGCAAAACAAGGCGGCTGCCGCAGACGCCGTAATTTTTCAAGTGCGCATCCACGGAAAACAAACCACGTCTCCAGCCTGACTGCCGCAACTCAAGATAGCGGTTTAGCCAGATCTCGATGTCATCGAACTTGCCGGTGTTAGCTAAAGCCTGCAACCGCTGGTACAGCGTGCTCTCGACGCGCTCGGTCGCCGAACTGACGGTCAGCCGACCTGGCCAACCTGCAACCCGCACGGCTGCCGGAGGGAACTGCACAGTCATCGGTATCAAGCCCGTGCCGTGCAAGCGTGCGTCCGCCAATCGCTGCCCTCTCATGTCGCGGCTGGTGTAGATACGCCAAGCCTTCCGAACGTGCGTCGTGAACCAGAGGCTCTTCGGAATGACCAGCATTAGCGTTTGCACCATAACTCTCAGGAGTCTGATCTCGCGGGACGGCCCCCGCATCAGCCAATCGATCCACCCGTGCGGCAAGATTCGCTTCAGCTTCTGGAGGCCATGCCAAAGAACGATGATTGCGACAACTTCAAACGGTGACCGCTCACGCTTGACCACCCAATGCTCGGACGCGTAGACGACTTTGCCGACACCCTCACCCAAGCGACGGAGCTTCGTTGTGAGCAACTCCTCCGGCGGTCCGGACAGCCATGTTCCTTCCGATGCCTCGGATGTCTGGAGTTCCGCGTCCATCCACTCAAATTATCCGCCCGATTTACGAGGCGTGCGACTTACATGGCTGGTGGCGCGAAAAGGACGCCGCCGAAGATAAGGTAGGCGAGCAGCAAGGTCCAGAGTAGATTCACGAACTGCGCTCCAAGGAACACCACCAGCGGGCGTCCCCCTTCCATCGAAAGCAAGTCAGTGAACTTCGTTTCCATGCCGATAGACACAAACGCGAGAGCGAACCACCAGGTGCGCAGCCCTGCGACCAACGACTTTGTCGCCGATACAGTGGTGGTGTCGATCAGTAGCGAGAACACCAGAGACGCGACGATAAAGCCAAGCACGAACTTCGGGAATCGCTCCCAGATCACACCAGCGGTTGGGCGTTGCTGGCCTTCAACAGGCTTACGCATTGTCCACCACACTGAAAGGAAGAATGCGGCGAAACCGATCAGAACGTTCTGAGAGAACTTCACGATGGTTCCGATCTTCATCGCTGTTTCGCTAATCAGGGCGCCCGCGGCAACAACTGATCCAGTGGTGTCCAACGTGCCACCCAGCCATGCCCCACCCACCTGGTCCGGAAGCTGCAAGCCGCGGATGATCCACGGTTGAATCACGATCATCGGAACCGCGACAATCAGCACCACCGAGGCAACATAACTAAGTTTTCGCCGGTCCCCTTGAATCGCGCCGCAGGTCGCGATGGCCGCGGAGACACCGCAAATCGACACGGCCGAGGACAGAATAGCGGCAAACTCATCGTCCAGTCTCATGCGCTTGGCGAGCCAGAAGCTGAAATACCACACCACGATAACCACGGCAATGGCCTGCAGCATCCCTAGTGCTCCGGCCGTCATGATCTCTTGGAACAGGATCGTGGCGCCCATGATGACCAGGCCGGTCTTGATGTAGTACTCGGTCCGTACCGCCTCGGCGAGCCAGCCCGGCACACCGACCACGTTGCTTACAAACAAGCCGAGCACGAGCGCAAATATAACGTACTCAATCCCCCAATAGCTTGCCTTCGCGTTGCCGGCTAGAATCTGTGCGAGCCAGGCGAGCGCGAAGACAACCGGGAAGCCGATCGCATATCGTGAAGCGCTGCCCTTAAGGGCAACTATTCCGGGCAAAGAAGTAAGCAGATACACGACGCAGACCAGAGCCAATCTGCCAAGGACTGCAGGCGTCGCGAGATTGGCCAGCGAACCAGTATCGGACCACTTGAAGCCAGGAAGTACAAGCCGTACACCGAGCAGAACCGCGATAAGGAAGAACGACCCCAACCACACTGCGAGCCAGTCCTCGTGGCGCCACCATACTGGCTTCTCGGGCATATCGGCTAGGGCCTCACCTTCACGAACGCCTTTTGCGAGCGTTTCGAACCATCCGATCCAGTGACTTCTATGTTGTACAAGGTATCCACATCGGGAGTGTGAACCAGGCAATCGCCATCGAGAGCGCCGTTCTTGAAGAACTTGCCAGGAAAGCCGCGCACCATCACGGCGTTCTTTGCCTTGAAGCAGAAGCTGATTTGTTGTCCCTTCTTAACATTGTCGGTGTTAAGCGAGACATCGTAGAAATCAAGCGCCCCCGCATCAACGTCGCCCTCGGCGGCGGCAGGTTTCGGCTCAGGGGGCGGTTGGCGGTTGCAACTCGCAGCAAATAAAAGCGCGAGGAGAAAGGTGTACTTCACCTCGGCCATCATAGCGCGGAGGGCTCGCGAGCCACTTACTCGGCAACGCGCTTAAGGATGCAGACTACTTCGTTACCGCCGAACGCCGTCTTGGACACAGTCATCCCAACCACGGCGAATCCTTCAGCTCCCAACCCGGCGAGTTCCCTTTCCATCGTCGATGTCTTAGATGTAGCGAGCAGCCGGTAGACACTCGTCTTACCTGATGCCTTTGAGTCGCGTTCCATGATGACGGCTACTTCGCGACCGCCGAAGGCAGACTCAAACACCGTCTGACCCTTGTACTCGTAGCCTGTGTCTGCCGCAAGCTGCATTTCTTTCTCGAGCGTCGAGGTCTTATTCGCCGCTAAGAGGCGATATGACTTCTGTCCACTGCCGGCGGCGTTCCGGCCCATGATCACAATAACCTCTTTGCCACCGAACGCAGTCTCCCCGCCCATGACGCTTTGATAAACGTAGCCCGCCTGCGCGGCGTCGTTCATCTCCTTTTCCATGGTGGAAGTCTTGCTCGTTCCCAAGAGTTTGAACTCAAAGCGAGCGGGCTCGACGGCCAGCGCTGCTACCTGCGTCAACAGTAATGATGCGAAAACCAGTCTCTTCATTGATTGCTCCTGCTATTGGGTAGGATTAGATCATGCTTGCGGCTGCCATCGTCGTTGTGCTGGTGCTTGTCGTGGCCGTCCTCGCGCTTCTGATCAACCCACCGGAAAAGTGGACTCGTAAGGTAACGCGAGGAAAGGACGAACAATAGTGCGCGCGCCTTTGTTTCTGGTAATGCTCCTGGCCGGGGGCGTGCCAGCCTGGTCCGCCGAGACCGCGCTGGACCGGTACGTAGCGGCCCCGGATGCGAGCTACAAATATAATCTCGTTCAGACGCTTCCTGGCACGGGATACACCACGTACGTGCTCGACATGACATCGCAGACCTGGCGTTCGCCCGCGGAGGTGAATCGGCCTGAGTGGCGGCACTGGCTGACGGTCATCAAGCCCGATCAGGTGAAGCATTCGACGGGTTTCCTTTTCATCACTGGAGGTTCCAATCAAAACAAACGACCCGCGCAACCTCCGGCGAATCTGACGTCCATGGCCGTGGACACGGGTACGGTGGTGGCGGAGCTGCGTATGGTGCCGAATCAGCCGCTCATCTTTGCAGGTGAATCGGCGGGACGAACGGAAGACTCGCTGATTGCCTACACGTGGGACAAGTTCCTGCGGGGCGGCGATGAGAACTGGCCTGCGCGGCTGCCCATGACCAAGAGCGCTGTTCGGGCAATGGATACCGTGACCTCGTTCTGTGCGAGCGATCAGGCGGGCAAGGCGAAAGTGGACCGCTTTGTCGTCGCAGGCGCTTCCAAACGTGGATGGACCACCTGGGCCACGGCTGCTGTAGACAAACGAGTGGCGGCCATCATTCCCATGGTGATTGACCTTCTCAATGTTGAGCCCTCGTTCCAACACCATTGGCGGGCCTACGGCTTCTGGGCTCCGGCCATTGATGATTATGCCGACTTGAAGATCATGGATTGGATGGGGTCGCGCGAATATCCCAAGTTGCTTGCCATCGAGGATCCGTTCTCCTACCGTGAACGATTCACGATGCCGAAGTACATCGTGAATGCCTCGGGAGACCAGTTCTTTCTGCCCGATTCGTCGCAGTTCTACTTCGACGATTTGAAGGGTGAGAAGTACCTGCGGTATGTGCCTAACGCCGATCACTCGATGCGCGGTACGGATGCGGCCGAGAATGTGCAGGCGTTCTATGAATCGTTCCTTCAAGGTGGTTCTCGTCCCAAGATCGCGTGGGAAATGCGAAAGGATGGTTCAATTCAAGTGAAGGCCTCGGGGCAGCCTGTCGCTGTCAAGCTGTGGCAAGCGACAAACCCCAAGGCCCGCGACTTTCGCCTGGATACAATCGGGCCGGCCTGGAAGGATACCGAACTGAAGCCTTTGAAAGCCGGGGAATGGTCGGCGAAAGTCCGGAAGCCCTCATCCGGGTGGACGGCGTTCTTTGTCGAACTGACGTACCCAGGCGTGGGTAAGCACCCGCTTAAATTCACCACTGCCGTCCGAGTGATTCCCGATACTTTGCCCTTCCCGCCATACGTTCCCGATCTCAAGGTGCGCGGGGCAGGATCACAACCGTGATAGAATGTTCTTGCTAGGTGGAGGTGGATCTTCCCCAGTCGATGGCTTACTTCAGTTAGATCGCTCATCGATGCCCGCAGGGTTCGGGCACTCCCCGTCGCGCTCTTCAATTTAGTCTTCGCCGAGGACTGCCGTCTTTGCGGCGAGCCTCTCCAAAACTTCTCCCGAATCCCGGTCTGTCCGTGGTGCTTGGCCGCACCTAAGCCGTTTGTCGCCGAGTACTGCTGTGTGGACTGCGGCACGCCGTTCCTGAATGCATCTCCTCTGGATGAGAACGGTCGCTGCGCTATGTGCCGTAACGGGCTAACAGGATATGACGCGGCGTTCGCTTACGGAGAATATGAAGGCGCGCTGCGCAAACTGATTCACCAGTTCAAATACAGCGGCGTCGCCCCGCTAGCGAATAAGCTAGGACCAATGCTGAGTCGAGCGCTGCCCCGCGAGCAGCGGTTCGACGTGATCGTGCCCATGCCCTTGCACTGGCGGAAGCGCCTGGAGCGAGGCTTCAATCAAGCGGAATTGTTAGCTAAGGTTCTCTCCCGCAGAACTGGCATTCCTGTCGTGAGTGCTCTGCGGCGGCGGAAGAGCACGGCTTCCCAGGCAGGTTTGACACGAGCGCAACGCCGGACGAATGTTGCGGGCGCTTTTGAATCGGATCAGCGTGAGCGGATCGATGGCCGCCACGTCTTGCTTATAGACGACGTTTTGACCACAGGCGCAACGGCAAGCGCTTGTGCGGCCGTCCTGAAACGGGCTGGGGCCCGGCGCGTTACGGTATTGACGCTGGCCAGGGCGGACCGAAGGAAGAGTTTGCCGAGGACTTAAGCCAGCGTTTCCAACAGCCGGCTCAAGCCCTCGGATGACTGCCGCGACCCCGGATCGGGGCGCGATGTTTGAGGAGCTTAGTAGATGCCTGGTTTGGATCGATTAGGCAGGCCGGTTCTCGTCCAGAATGCGAGCTACGAGCCGATCAACGTATGTGCGGCTCGGCGCGCTTTGGTTCTGGTGCTGAAAGGTGTGGCCACGGCCGAGGAGCATTCCACCGTGGGTATTCACTCGGCGCGCCATCATCTGAACGTTCCATCCGTCATCCGGCTGCTGGAATATCGCCGAATTCCCCATCAAACGCGCGCGCTTTCCCGGAAGAATATCCTGATGCGCGACCGTTATACGTGTCAGTATTGTTCCCGAACTCCGCCCGGAGTCGACTTGACACTCGACCATGTAATTCCGCGGTCCCGCGCCGGCGAGACGACATGGGAGAACCTGGTTGCCTGCTGCCACTCGTGCAACAACAGGAAGGGGAATCGGACACCGGAAGAGGCAGGTATGAAGCTTGCCCGTGCGCCTCGACCGTTCAGCTTACACACCAGCCGTCACTTGATGCGCCTGCTTGGAAAGGGCGACGATCAGTGGCGTAAATACTTGTTCTATTGAGCCTGAGGGGCCGCTGGCGGAGCTGGAGGCTTTTCGCCGCCGCCGGCCTTCGGTTCCTTCGGCTCTTTTACCTTGTCTTTCTTGATGGGGCTGATGATGACGTGCGCGTTGCGCCCTTCCAGCCTCGGCTGGCCTTCCACTGCGCCGTACTGCACCAGATCCTGAGCGAACCGGATCAGCAGCTTTTTCCCCAGGTCCGTGTGCGCGATTTCGCGGCCACGGAACTGCACAACCGCCTTGACGCGATTGCCCTCGGTGAGAAACCGAATGGCGTGATTCTTCTTGAAATCGTAATCGTGATCATCGGTGTTGGGGCGGAATTTCAGCTCCTTCACCTGAATGATGTGCTGCTTGCGCTTGGCGTCGTGCTGCTTCTTCTTATTCTCGTACTGCCACTGGCCGTAATCCATCGCCTTGGCGACCGGCGGTTCCGCCGTCGGGGCGATCACGATCAGGTCGAGACCCATGTCCTGCGCCTTACGAACGGCGGCCGGCGTGGGCATAACTTCGACGCTGCCGTCTGGAAAAACAGCCCGCACCTCGCGGGCGCGGATTGCGTCGTTTAAATTTTCTCGAATTCGTGGGCGGCGAGGAGGGAAGTTTCTCGGTGGAAGCATCGATTAGGAGCCGAAGGCGGTTTCAGCCATGATGTGATGTTACCAGATTTCCTTCGCCCTGATGCTTCAGTTCCATCCGGCGCATACATTCGGCGCACACAAGGTTATTGGCGACGTTGCCCACCCAATCCGGTGCAATCGACCCGGTGACCGGCGCAACCGCCCCGCAGTAGTAGCTAACCTCGCGTCCGCCGGCAATCCAAATGTGTAGCGC
>DASQDN010000574.1:0-8141 GCA_035634155.1 Bryobacteraceae bacterium
CAGGTTGTCGGCGCCGACCCGCAGTTCAACCGCCTTCACGCGTCCGCGACGCTTAAGGATGGCATCCTGAAATGCGCTGTTGAGGAACGATGCTCGTATGGGGATAGTTCCCTGGACTTGAGCTCCTTCAAAGGCCGCGAAGTTGCCGGAGGCCGCGGCTTCCAAAGTCGGCGTCATTCAACGGAAAGGCTACCACGGTTCTAAGGCGCAATCATCACGGGCGCTTGCCAGAACGCGATCTTGCGGTTGGTCGCGTCTACGATCGTCACCTGGCACAGGTACTCT
Organism: Bryobacteraceae bacterium; assembly: GCA_035634155.1. GTDB lineage: Bacteria > Acidobacteriota > Terriglobia > Bryobacterales > Bryobacteraceae > DASQDN01. Next base: position 286 of record DASQDN010000574.1, read on the forward strand.
CCTGGAGTGAGTTGCTCGAGGGGAAAGCTGAAACGCACCGGCCGGGTCGGGAGCCTGACGGCAAGTGGCTCTCCAGCGGCGGTGGGAGCAGTTTCGAATGCCTTTGAGTTGTCGCGATAAAACGTGACATACGCGAGCGGCGCTTCGGCATGATAAGCGTGCATGTAGACATACATCTCCTTGGCACGACTAAATACCCGCGTGACTGACGGAATGAGCTTCTGCCCATCATGCACCAGCGGATTGGCGCTCTGCGAATGCTGCGACTTGTCTTTGGTTGCGTTGTACAGCGCCTCTCGCATATCGACCCGCTGGCTGCTGAGAATGACGGAACTGATCGGGATCCGCTGCTGCTCCTTGTTGAGATTGGGTACGACGAACGGCATTTCAAAGGTTCCCATCCGCCCCGTCTCGTTGTCGCGTGCCAGGAACTTGATTCGATACTTGCCGGGTAATAACGTAAAGCCGGTGTCGTACTCGACCGGCCTGCGAGCCAGTTCTGCAGCAATCGTGTCGGTGAGCTTGATGTCCACCTTGTCGCGCACATTCGTTAACGTCGTTCCATACTCGTCTTTGATCTCTCCAAGAAACTCGATGCGGGTCCGATCGGCGCCACCCTTCTTTGCCAGTGCCAATTCGCTGCCAGGTATCTTGACCGCGAGACTGACGAAGTACTCGGCGCGGTTGAGCTGGAAATAGCCGAGTTCCATTGCGATAGTGAGATCGGTGACGGGATCTCCCAGCATCAGCGCATCTTCGAGCTGGCGTTCCTTATCAGCGGTTGTGTACCTGGTGAAATCCTTGGCCGCGTAGTAGCCTTGCCGGTAATCGAGCGTGGCGCTCCCATTCTCGACAAGGGTGATTTTCACCTTCCGGAACTTGCCGTCGGGTTTGTCATTGGTGGTGTAGTAGCCAACGATGTAGTAGCTTTGCACCGCTTGCTGTGCCTGCACGATTCCTTGCGTTAGATCGTTGTAGTCGAGCAGCGCCTTGCCGCCTGTGTCCGCCGCCAGTGTCCACAGCGTATCCTGCGACCGCTGAAGATTGGCCGTGACCGCGTTGGCAGCAGTTCCCGTGTACATGGCAACTCCGCCGGGGGAGCCCCGTTGGGCATCGCCTAATGGCGCTTCAGCAGTGAGTCCGCGCGCGTCCACAGGCCAGAATGAGACACCAGCCCTCACGGCCGAGTTGATGGTTGCGCGGAGCTGGGCATGATTGTTCGACCCGTTCAAACGCAGTCCGCTGGCGAAGTAGATAAGCGATTTCTTCTCATTTAACCGGCCGAGCATGGAAGCGGCCGTCTGCAAAGCGGCAAGTTGCCGATCCGTGAAGAAGATATTGAACTCGGAATCATTCTGTCCGAACGCGGCTCCCGTGTCCGACTTACTCGCATCGTCATTCGAAACGGGAGCATTCTCGTCTTCGCCGACGATCAACGTTTCGATCGTGGTCAACAGAAGCGCACGGTCGGCGGTGAAATCCTGCAGCACCTGGACTGAGCCGCTCGTGAATGCCATGATCGCGACAAGGTCGTTACTCGTCATCTGCGTACGCACAAAGGTCTTCGCGGCTCGAAACGCCCGCAGTTGATCAGGGGCGGGCATCGCGGTCAAGTCGAAATACAAAGCCAGGAGGCGGCGGTCGCGGTATTGAGTGTCGCCGGGCTTGTACGACGTGATCTGCGTGCGTGAGAGCCGCGGCACAATCTGAATACGCTGCGTAGCTGGTATAGCCGCGATCGGAGCGCTGTCGTTCAGCTTCTGAAACTCGAAGAAGGCGATCTTTTGCGGAACACCGTCCTCGGTCAGGATGAAATCCTTAGCTGTGAGCCCTTCAATCGGTCTGCCGTCTTTATCCTTCACAGCAACCGTTTCTACAACCAACTGCGTCGTACTTCGAAAGGTCGCCGGCGCGCCGGGCTGCGAGTTCTGTCCCACCTGCGCTTGCAGGCACATAACCACCAGCAGGGCTGAGATGACGCAACGCATAAGTGTTTGTCAGAACCTCGTCCGGAGTATGGCTTGCACGCTTCGCATCGGATTGACTGCGGTAGGGACGCCGAACTGCGCACTTCCGATGATGGTGTTCCAGGTTGTGTACACAACATTGTTCAACGCATTCGTAGCGTCCACGCGGACATCGACGCTGACGCGCTCAGTACCTCGGAAGGTGCGGCCAACAGAGGCGTTCAACGCGAACTGCGCAGGACCGTTGATGGAGTTCCGACCGGCGTTTCCCCATCTACCTTCGACCGGCGCGGCAAAGGCGGCGGGATTCAAGAACAAGCCGGACGGCGAATCGTAGACGGGAGCGCCGGTGTAATCCGGGCGCACGCTGCCCGTCACGCCGGTACCTCGAACATTGGTGAAGTAAACCGGAGTAAGAGGCAGACCGCTTCCGGCGGTAATCTGGGCGCCAACGGTCCAGTCCTTCAGGAACTTCTGGCGATTGCTAATCGTGTACTGCATACCTGCGTTCAGGGCATGCCGCTGGTCGAAATTCGAGCGCGCTCGCTCAGCGCTCAGGTCGAGCCAGTTCTGTGCGATCACGGACGATCCATTGTTGCGGCCGCCTAATGCGGCATTATCGATCGACTTTGAATAGGTGTATTGCAGATTCGCGGTCAGGCCGTTTCGTAATCGACGTCGTAGTTGAGCTTGTCCCGCGTGACGAATCGAGTTGCCATTCGACGTGAGGTACGTGTAGCCCGTGGGCTCCACCAAACTATCGGGAAAGGTATTCGGCAGGAACTGTTGCTGGGCACGTGTGCCCTTTCCGCCGTTGTAATTCGCGACAAGCTGCAATCCCGCGGGAAGGTCCCGCTGCACGGATAGCTGCCAGTTTTGCGAATATCCGACACGGAACGCCGGGTCAACTCCGAAAGTTGTCGCCTGAGTCGCAGAGGCGGGCGCTCGGAAGCCGTTGGCCAACGTGATCGGTGTGTCAACTGTGTCGGCGATACGAAGACTGGTTGAAAGCGGAGCTTGCTGAGACATCATCATCGCAATCGGCTGATACACGCTGGTGTCGTAGTAGATGCCGTATCCGCCGCGCACCACCATAGAAGAAGCAGGCAAGGGCCGCCAGGAAAAGGCAACTCGCGGCGCGAAGTTGTTGCGGTCCGGTGCGGGGAAGGCGCTCGGAACATCGCGTTCGATCGCAGGCTTGGCTGTTTGGAAATGCGGATCGACGGCCAGGTTTACCAATCGGCCGTATTTCTCCTTCAACGGCGACCAATATTCCCATCGAAGACCTGCATTGATCGTCAAGCCGGGATTCACGCGCCAGTCGTCATTCAAGAAAGCCTCGTGGATTCCTCCCCGCAGATATTTATCGGCGTTGCCGAAGGCGATAGAACTCGTATCCGGAATGCCCTGCAGAAACCGGGAGAAATCATCCGGGCCTGTGAAAGCAAATGTTCCCCGAGCATCCTGTTGCCCCAGGACATTGAACTGCTGCTTGCGAACCGTCGTGCCGTAAGTGATGTTGTGGCGTCCGCGATTCAGGTATCCGTCCACGGAGATTCCCACCGTCTGGTTCGTGAGCATCGATGCCTGCGGCTGAACCAAGCTCTGAATGCCGCTCGAGAAGTGAAGGTTGGGTGGACCCCAGTTGATCGGCTCCTGGTTGTTCCCCGCTATGCCCGCTTCGGCGGAGATGTTTTGACGGCGGGCAAAGAATGGAATGGTCTCCGTTCTGAAGCGGCTGTACTGCAGTCCAACGTTGATCAGATTTCTCGGGCTGATGGTCCGGCGATACGTAACACCGGAGTTGAGACCGCCGACCGAACCCGTCGCAAGGAAGCCGAAGATGTCCGGTGTGTCCGTGCGAACGCTCTGCCAGCCCGCGTTTGCGCTGATGTAGTTCCTATTCTTCTGCTTGTTGTACCGAGCTTGCAGATCGTCCTGATGGAGACCGGTGAGGACCGCGGCCTGATAGTTGTATCGTGAATCTCCCGAGAGATTGGGTAGCGGGTAAAGGTCGAGCAGTGCTCGGGCTTGAGGACTGCTACGGCTCGGCTCGACGCTGGCACGCTGCTCCATGGTCGGCATCAGTGCTGTCTGAGTGGTAGCGTTCGTGTTTCGCGTCCACTGATAGTTGACGGTAAAGTTCCCGGCATTTCGACGGCCGAGTCCAGGCAATCGGATCGGCCCGCCGAAAGCGAAAAGCGCCTGGATGCGGCTGTAGTCCGGCTTCGGCGTGTCCTGGCCGGTGAGCGAGAAGGCTCGAGCGTCGAACAGCGCATTGTTGGCAATCACGCCGAAGTTGCCGTTGTAGAGCGATCGGGGCCCTCTGCGATTGTTCCCGAAGGCGGGCAGCAGTGCAAAAGGCGAAGACGCTCCGTTGTTCTGACTACCGTTGATGAGGAAACCGTCAGCCGCACGTTGCGCAAGATTCTCAGCAGCAGCGGTTGGCGCCGCTGTGGTCGCCTCCTGAGCCTTGCGATCGATAGCGGTTTTCGCCGCAGTCACCTCCGTGCGCGCAAACGTCATCTGAGTCTTTGGAGCAATGGACAACGCGGGCGGCGGCGCAGCTGTGAGTTCCCATTCGATCCCGCCAATTGAGGGTATTGTGATCTCTCGACGCTCCGTGTTGAATAGCTGCATATCAACCTGGATGCTGCACGGGCCATCCTTCAACTCGGTAAACGAGTAGGATCCTAGCGAGTTGGTAATCGTCGACCGGACAATGTCGCCCTGCCTGGCGGTGACGCTCGCTCCAGGTACGGGCAAGCCTCCGAACTTGACCACGCCGCTATGATCAGCGGCACGTACCTGGGCCAGGCAGAGAAAGACAGCGATGCAAGCGCGCATGACTTAACTCTCGAACAGCGGCACGACAGGGCAGCTAATTCTCGCTTGGCTTCTCCACCGACTCGATGACGAGCACGCTTACCGGACCACGCTCGGATTCCAACTTCAGCCCGAGCTGTTCTTGAATCGCGGTAAAGAGCGTAGGACCGGTGGAGTCGGCAGCGGGCAACGCATCGGGCGGCGGGGGAGCGCCGCCGAACGGTCCTCCTCCCTGTCCCGGCTCAGGCGTCCACTCCAGGAGGAGGTCATACTCGCCGGTGATACCCGTCTTGTCGATGACGGTGCGGCCAAGGAGCTGCGAAAGCGTCTGGGCAAGCATTGACATCGGCGCCTTCTTTGCGTCCAGTTGACCGCGGCCCATGCGCATCATCGGCCCAGGTCCGCTACCTTCGGTAGGCTTCAGCTTTGAGCCGCTCTTGCCCACCGTCAACGCGTAGACTGGCATCTCTTTCGTCTCGGTGCGCGTCTTCAACTTGAACCGATCTTCCACGAGATTGCGAATCAAGGGCCGCATCACGTCCTGGGGCACACGGTCCGGGAGTCCCTCGGCTTTCGCATTGATATCGTAGCGGTCGGCGGAAATCCAGCCCGGTCCCCCAGAGATCTGGAAGTCGCGGACGTTGTAGGCTTGCCCGATCAGTTGCTTCAGAGTAACGCCCGTGGCGATGAAATGGCCTCCCGGGGCCACGCGCAGCATGACGCGGTTATCATTTGAAGCATTCGGCTTGATGGATGCAACATCGAAGGCCTGCGGCGCTGTTTGAGCCAGACAGGCGACTGTGCAGGCTAACGCTACCAGGGAAACTCGGCGTAGGAGCATGTCCTTCATTCCGGGAGTGACCCTGGAAAGTTCCACAAATTCCGCGAGCTTCTCTATGCGGGCTGCAGCACCGGTCGAGAGCGGAATGCGGAAAGCGCAAGCGACACAATGAAGCCCAGCAAGATCCCACCTGCGGCCCCGCCCAAGAGGGCCACGACCACCGAGAGTCTGAGGCGCTCCGGTTTTGACGGCGGAACGGCGAGGTCGAGTGTCGGACCTTGCATCCGGCGCTCCAAGTTGCTCGTCATCTCAGCATCCCAAGCCTTCGCGCTGAGCATCTCGTAGCGCTGCCGGGCTATATCCGTGTCGAGAAGAAGTCGCTGTACCGGCCGGCGAGCATTCTCGGCCGCGTGCGCGGCCGCCAATCTTTGTTCGAGGACAGCGCCCGCTTCCTTCAGGCTTTCTCGCATAAACTCCACCGACAAATTTGCCTCTGTCGTTCGTATCCTCGCAAACTCGGCAATCGTGAGCGATACCAGGTCTGCCGTCACCTTTGGTGTAACGAGCGCGTCGCCATGTGTGAAGGAGATGCGGAGGACCGAGCCGTGCTCGATCTGAATGGCCTCTCGCATACGAGCGGCCACACGTTCCATATTGTCGGGCCCATTCGCCCCGAAAAGCCCGTGGGACCGGGCCAGAACATTCAGCTTGGCCGTTGAGGTGACACCAAGGACGGCGTTCTGAACAGCGGCCTCAACGGCGCTCCCGTCCTGGGTGGGAACCAGGTGATTAGGAATCTGGGCAGGCCGAACTCTCAGCACCGCCGAAGATGTGTGCGGCCTCGCATTCCACGCGCCTGCCGCGACTCCGCCGATGATCGCCCCTGCGAGCGCCCACTGCGCCACCATTCGCCTGTGTGTCATGAATTCTCCCCATGGAACAATGCTCATTACTGCGCCTCCGACTTCTCGCAGGCAGAAGCGGCTATAGGCAATCAGGCCTTTCCCGCGTTCCTCGGCCGCCGCCTGGTCGAAAACGTCGAGCATCTCGGAAGCCAGATCGTTTTGGATTCGCGACCATATTAAGAGCCTTCGATAAGAGCGACGCATCAGGCATGCCTCGTGGATAGACGAGCGGAAACGACGGCCGCCAAATTTCGCATCCGTTCGATCTCCAAGGACAGCGCCTTGCGTCCGGCGGCGGTGAGTTCGTAAGCCTGGCGATCCCGCTCCGGCTGCCTTTCCTTGAATCTGCGAATGGAGCCCTCTTCCAGCAGGCGTTTCAGCGCTCCGTACAACGTACCTGTGCTTAACCGTACGCGACCGCTGGTCAGTTGGTCTACTTCCTGCAATATGGCGTACCCGTGGCGCGGGCCCGAGGCCAGGCTGGACAGGATCAGGAAGACGGTCTCGGAAAGAGGTTGCATCTAATAAGTCGTGGCACGATATGTCGCGCTACGCCATATTAGCCCGAAGCTTTGGCGCTGTCAATACAGAAGCCACTAACCGAGACCAGCAGCGCTAAGAAGTGCTCGGAAGCGCACCACATCCTGCCGCATCATCGGTAAGAGCTTGTCTCTAGGAACTGAACTCGTCGTTCCGCCTTCAGCGGCGGCGCCGAGTTCGTGATATTCCATATGCAGTTGCAGCGGACCGGCGAAACCCGAAGCCTTCAGCATGGGAAGGAACTGCCTAAAGTTCACCATGCCGTCACCCATCGGACACCATCCGGGAACCCAGTTTCCGGTCTTGTCCTGCACCCAGCGAAAATCCTTGAACGCGACCCCACGCGCATGCGGGAGCAGGAGGTTTGCACTGTGCATCCATCCTCCGTGGCCGCCCTCCACCGTAGCGTGACCGATATCGAAATTGGCCGCCACCGCATTCCGATCATTGCCGTCGAGGAGCATGTACAAGTCCCAGAACGAGGCGCCGACTTCGCGTGGCCCCGAGTGCGTGTGATACATCGCGCACACGCCGTACTGCTTATTCATCGCTGCCAGATCCTTCACTCGTGGTTTGAACTCGGCGAGTTGCGCGGGAATGCTTCGCGCCAGGTCGTAGCGAAAGCCACCCCAGCGATACCGCTTCACGCCGACAGACACCATCGCCTTTAATACGTCTTCGGCGTGCGGTGTCTTGGCGTCTACGATGTGCGAGGTGATCATCGGCAGCTCCAGGCCTGCTTTGCGAATGGCCTCGGCAGCTATCGGAAGATCGCCGGTGACACGTTCGGGGAGTACGTGACCTTTCGGCCGCACAGTGAGATCAAGGGCATCGTAA
>DASQDN010000575.1:0-5014 GCA_035634155.1 Bryobacteraceae bacterium
CGTGTGGTCGAGTGGCTGCTGGCGCACGGCGCGGATGCGAATCGCAAGGGTCCGGGAGATTGGACCCCACTTGACCACGCCGTCGGCAGGCGTGCTGCGCCGGATGAAGGTTTTGCTTCCGTCATTCGATTGCTGCGCCAGCATGCGGCGCGGACCACCGCGCGCGCGGCAGTGGCTGAAGGCGACGCCGAGTGGCTGCGGGCGCGTCATGCCGATGGCGTGCTGACGAATCCGATTGAAGACACCGGTGGGCTTCTCACCATTGCGGTGCGTTACAACCGAATCGACATTCTACAAATGCTTCTCGATTTCGGGTTCGATCCGAACGAGCGTGTGCGGCTGGAGGATTTGGAAGAAGCGCAGTACTCGGCGGGGATGCCGTTGTGGCATGCTGCTCAGCAGGGCCGGTATCGAATGGCTGAGTTGCTTCTGCAGCGCGGGGCCGACCCAAACGTGAATGTTTATGCCAGCGGGTCGTCGGTTTATAGCGCGTACAGCGCCGGCGATAAACGCATGGTCGAGTTGTTGCGCCGCTTCGGAGGCGTCGTCGACCCGATCACGGTTGCGCTGTTCCATGAGGAAGAGATCGCGAAACAGATGCTCAGCACGGGCGCTCGCGATGCCCCGCCGCACGACCACTACGCCGGCGACACCGTGGCCGAGCATCTGTTGTGGGGCGCGGCGTGTTCCGGCAACGTTGCCATCTTGCGAGCCGCGCTTGAATACGTCGACTGGCCGCGTGACGATCCGCATTGGTATGAAATGCTCGACCAGCCGCTGCGATCGTGGAATCGGAACGCTCCTTCGCAAGATGGATTCGTCGAATGCTTTCGGATGATCCTGGAGCGCTGCGACCCTAACATCCCGCATCCAAGGATTTACCGCACCATCCTGCATGACGTGTGCGGAGTGCGCTCGCATGTGCCGGAGGAAACCGCTGTCGCGTTTGCGACTTTGTTACTCGACAAAGGCGCGAGGATCGATGTGCGGGATGAACTGCTAAGGAGCACGCCTCTTGGGTGGGCGTGCCGATGGGGACGCGCCGGGTTGGTGAAGCTCCTGCTCGCTCGTGGCGCCGATCCTGTCGAAGCGGATGCGGAGCCATGGGCGACACCGCGCGCCTGGGCGGCCAAACAAAATCACGCCGAGATTCTTGGCATACTATCGGGTATATCCGAAAATGCCGACGGTCCGGTTCACGAATAATATCCAAAGGCACGTCTCGTGCCCCACTGTTCGTGTGGATGGTGGAACGCTTCGGGACGTGCTCGACAGCTATTTCCGGGAGAATGAGAAAGCGCGCGGGTACGTGCTCGACGAGCAAGGGCGACTGCGCCAGCACATGGCCGCATTCATCGACGGCCGGCAAATGCGTGATCGCAACGATTTGAACGAAGCGGTGCCTGAAGACGCAGTGATCGACGTGGTCCAGGCACTCTCAGGAGGATAAGCGTTTGGAGTCGAGAAGCAGTCGCTGCCATGTAGCAACACGCAAGGGCTTGTTTACGGTGGAGCGTTCGGCCGCAGGTTGGTCGATTCGCAACGCGTCTTTCCTGGGCGATAACTGCACGCTCGCGATGCACGACCCGAGGACGGGCGATGTGTTCGCAGCCTTGAACCATGGGCATTTCGGGGTGAAGATGCATCGTTCACCCGATGGCGGCGCGACGTGGACTGAGATCGCGACACCTCAGTATCCGCCGAAGCCGGCCGACTACGTACCGAAGGCGCCGGTGGAAGGCACGCCGCCCGATTGGGCGCTGAAGTTGGTATGGGCGCTGACTCCCGGAGGCTCGGATGAGCCGGGTGTGATCTGGTGCGGCACTCTGCCCGGGGGGCTCTTCCGATCGTCCGATAACGGCGATTCATGGGAGTTGAATCGCGTCCTGTGGGACGATCCACGGCGCGAGCAATGGTTCGGCGGCGGCGCCGATCAGCCTGGTATTCACTCGATCTGCGTTGATCCGCGCAACTCGAAGCACGTCACACTGGGAATATCGTGCGGCGGTGTCTGGCGTAGCAAGGATGGCGGCGCCACGTGGGATGTTAGCGGCGACGGTATGCGGGCCGAGTACATGCCTCCCGATCGCCAGTTTGAACCGAACGTGCAGGATCCGCATATGATCGCGCAGTGCCCATCGAGCCCGGATGCAATCTGGGTGCAGCATCACAATGGAATCTTCCGCTCCACCAATTGCGCCGATTCGTGGTCGGAGATCAAGGATGTGAAGCCGTCGGTGTTTGGTTTCCCGGTAGCGGTGCATCCCGGCGATCCCAACACCGCGTGGTTCGTCCCCGCAGTGAAGGACGAGAAGCGGTATCCTGCCGATGCGCGCGTGGTGGTGACTCGTACGCGCGACGGCGGTGGCAGCTTCGAAACGCTGACCAAAGGTCTGCCGCAGCAACATGCGTACGATTTGGTATACCGGCACTCGCTGGATGTCGACAGCACGGGCGATTCGTTGATGTTTGGGTCGACCACAGGATCCCTGTGGGCGAGCGACAACGGCGGTGATTCATGGGAAGTGGTGTCGTACAATCTGCCGCCGATCTACGCAGTGCGCTTCGAGAAGGGCGCGGCCGCCTGAGCGTGGCCGTTGGCGTGCATCGGCATTCGTGAAAGCTGATGCGAATTGCCGTTGTTGCGCTGCTTACCGCTGTTCTCATCGCGCAGGAGAAACCGCTGCGGACCACAACCCGCCTCGTGGTTGCGCCGGTGTCGGTTACCGATCGACAGGGCCGGCCGATTGAGTCGCTGAACGCTTCGGACCTGGTCGTTTACGACAACGATGTCGCCGTGCCCGCACAGGTGGAGGATGTGCTGCAGCCGTTGTCGCTAGCGGTGGTGATTCAAGCCACGGGCTCGGCGCAGTCCTCGCTCGATAAGCTGCGGAAGGAAACGTCGCTGCTGGGTCCGCTGCTGATCGGCGATCGCGGCGAGGCTGCCGTCATCGCATTCGCGCGCGAGGTTCGCGTCCTACAGGAGTTCACCGGCAATGTCGAGAAGGTGGAGTCGGCGATTCGGGAACTCGATGCGTTCGGCGATGGCGGGTCGTTGGTGGATGCCATCGCGACATCCATGAGAATGCTGGAGAGACGGCCGGCGAGTCGTCGTCGCGCGATTCTGCTTATCTCGGAAACGCACGACCGCGGCAGCGCCGAATCTTTGGAAGCACTCGTGAAGATGGCCGAGCGTGTCAACGCCACGCTGTATGCTCTAACGTTCTCGCCCTTGAAGTCGAAGTTGGCCAATCGCGCTCCCGTGCATTGCGATTACCCGGAGCGACCCTGCCGCCGGTGCACTTGCGGCAATTGCGCCAAACATTGCGACCGCGCCGATCCGGAAAAGCCGGTGCCTTCCAACATCGAGTCGAGCGGCGGGCTGCTGTCGATCTTTGTTGAACTGAAGCGCAAGACGCAGCCCGATGTGCCCAGAGCTTTAGCTGCGCTCTCGGGCGGCGCAACGTGGGAGTTTCTCCGCAAGTCCGGGCTTGAGGCGGCGTTGCAAAGGATCGGCGAAGATCTGCACCATCACTACACGGTGACATTCCCGATGGCGAGGACGCAGCCCGGGTCGTTCCACAAGATCCGAGTGGAAGTGCGGGGCCGGCGCAACGCCGTGACGCGCACGCGAAGCGGCTATTACGAACTGGCGGATGAGTGAGGCTTAAGCCTTTACGGTCATCGTCTGCGGATCCCAGTTGATGGCGCGCTGCTCGAAGTAGCTCGTCATGGATAGAAGCGCAGGACCCGCGGCACGCAGGCCGAATGTCGAATCCTCAATGATGCCCTTGCGCGAGCGCACCGCGTTGATGAACACACGGTGATGGTCGCGATGGTCGTTGTAGTTGCGAGGCGGATTGTAGCGCTCTTCCGCCACGGCGCGAATCGAATCGGCATTCACCGCCGGGGCAGGGTACTGCTCGCGGTACTTCTTCAGAAACTCTTCTTCCTGAGCCTTCGCGAAGGTATCGGCCGTCTGGCCGGGGATAGGCTCGCGCGGAACCTTGGTCAGGGTGACGCCACTGCCGACCGACATCGATCCTTCGCTGCCCACGAAGCGGAACCCCGAGTTCTCACCGCCCCCGCTAACGAAGTTCACGCGCAGCGCAAGATTGAATGCGGGATGGTTCTCCGTCTCCGGATAGTCGCACAGCGCCATCATGATGTCGGGCACATCGCGGCCGTCTTTCCAAAAGCGAATGCCCCCAGTGGAGTACACGCGCGTTGGCCCGAGCGATCCCAGGATGTAGTGCATGCCGGAGAAGAGGTGCACGAACAGATCGCCGGCAACGCCCGTGCCGTAGTCTCGATAATTGCGCCAGCGGAATAATCGGATCGGCTCGAACGGCCGCTTGGGGGCGCTGCCGAGAAATCGATCCCAGTCGACTGTCTGCGGCGAAGCATCCAGCGGAATCGAGTATTGCCATGCCCCGGTGGCGCTGTTGCGATCCCACCATGCTTCCACGGTGTTGATCTTGCCAATAGCCCCAGCCTTCAGCAGATCTCTCGCCTTCTGGTACACAATCGAGCTGACGCGTTGACTGCCCACCTGCAGCATTCGGCCGGTCTTCTTCTGCGCTTCCACTACGCGCTTGCCGTCTTCCACCTTCTGCACCATCGGCTTTTCGACGTACACGTCCTTGCCGGCATTCATCGCGTCCACCGACATCTGCGCGTGCCAGTGATCGGGAGTGGCGATGATGACCGCGTCGATATCTGGCTTGGCAAGCACTTCGCGATAATCGCGGGTGGTGAATACCTGGTTGCCCCAACGTTCCTTGGCGCGCGTCAGGCGGCCTTCGTAAACATCGGCGACGGCGACCAGTTCCACACCCGACTGCGCGAGCGAAGAAGTAGCGTCTTCGCTTCCCATGATCCCGGCGCCGATCAAAGCGACACGAATACGATCATTCGCAGAACGAACGGGAGCGGCGGCCTGCTGAGCGGCCAGGGGCGAGGCCGCCAGACCGGCGATGGCCGGCGTCAGGAGGAAGTCCCGTCGAGAAGTCTT
>DASQDN010000576.1:0-4820 GCA_035634155.1 Bryobacteraceae bacterium
ACAACGTGCTGACGCTGCCCGTCGTGGACGACGACAGCAAGCTTGCGGGCGTGATCACCGCGGATGACATCATTTCCGTCCTGAGGCACAAATAGCCGATGCTGCGTCGGCTGAAGTATCACATCCTTGTCTTCTTCTCGGTCATTGGGCCGGGATTCATCACCGCGGTAGTCGACAACGACGCGGGCGGAATCTTCACTTACTCACAGGCCGGCGCCAAGTACGGGTATCTGCCACTGTGGACACTCCTACCGATCACCCTGCTGCTGATTGTCACGCAGGAAATGTGCTCGCGCATGGGGGCGGTGACGGGCAAAGGCCTGTCCGACATGATTCGCGAAGAGTTCGGTTTGCGTACCACGTTCGTGATGATGGTGCTGCTGGTGGTGGCGAACCTGACGAACGTGATGGCGAACTTCGCGGGTATCGCCAGCTCCTTGGGCCTGTTCGAGGTGAGTAAGTATCTCTCGGTCCCGGCGATCGCGATCGGCGTCTGGTTCCTGATTCTCAAGGCCGATTACCAGAAGATCGAGAAGATCTTCCTTTTCGCCTGCTCGCTGTACATCTGCTATCTGGTTTCGGGATTCCTGGTGAAGCCCGACTGGAAAGAAGCTGCCATCAACAGCGTGAAGCCGGTGTTGCTGTTGGACTCGGGTTATCTGACGATGCTGATCGGGATGGTCGGCACGTCGGTCGCGCCCTGGATGCAGTTCTATCTACAGGCTGCGGTGGTGGAGAAGGGCATCACGGCCAAGGATTACGCCGAGTCGCGAATCGAAGTGATCGTGGGATGCATTGTCATGTCCGTGATTGCGTTTTTCATCATCGTGGCGTGTGCGGGCGCGATCTACGAGAATGGTCCTCGCGACATCAAGGATGCGGCGGACGCGGCGCAGGCGCTGCGGCCCTTCGGCCCTTACGCGTTTCTGTTGTTCTGCGCGGGGCTATTTAATGCCTCGGTGTTTGCAGCCTGCATTCTACCGCTGTCCACAGCGTATTCCGTTTGCGAAGGCTTGGGCTTTGAGTCGGGGGTGAATCGAAGGTTCGGTGAAGCTCCGGTGTTCTACTGGCTGATCACGCTGCTGATCGCGATCGGGGCCGGAGTGGTGCTGTTGCCGAACTTCCCGCTGGTGCAGATGATCCTGCTTTCCCAGGTGGTGAACGGCATGCTGCTGCCGCTGGTCCTCATCTTCATGACGCTGCTGGTGAACAAGAAGTACCTGATGAAGGAGTGGACGAACTCGCGGGTTTACAACTTCGTGGCGTGGACCGCGGTTGCGGTGATGATCGGGCTCACGGTTGCCTTGGTGGTGATCTCAGTGCAGGACCTGTTGAAGAACCGGGGAGCGTAACAGTTCCTCCGCATAGATTGCGCCGGCGGGCGATTCCTCGTGTTTGAAGTAAACGAACAGATCGCGGCCGCCCGATAGGATCTCGGCGGCTCGGGCGGCGATGGCGGCTCGGTCGTCTTCGCTGTAGTCGGGCTTGCGGAGACGGGCATACACGAACGGCGCGGTGATCACCTGCGGGACCACGAGTTTCTCGGATTCGGCCAGGCACAGCGCTGCCTGATGTTTTTCGAGCGCGGCGTACACAGGGTCGGCCAGCCAGGACTCATGGCGGAACTCGAAGGCATGCCGCATGTCTGTCGGAAGCAGCGCCAGGAAGTCAGCGAGCACGGAGACATCGCACTTAAATGTCGGCGCAAGCTGATAAAGGATTGGGCCGATGCGGCGCGTTGTGCGGAGCGGGTCGACGGCTCGGAAAAAGACCTCCAGGAATTCGGCGGCGTTCTTGAGCTTCAGGATGTGCGTCAGGCGCATGTGCGCTTTCAAAGAGAAGACGAAGCTGGCGGGCGTGGCATTCACCCAACCCTCGAGCGTCGCAGGTTTCGGAAGCTGCCGGAACGTGTAGTTCACTTCCGTGCTGTTGAGCCGACCAGCGTAATGCTCCAGGAAGCTTTTAGCGGGCAGCTTGGCGGGATAGAACTCGGGCTTCCAGGAGGCGTAGGCGAAGCCGGACGTCCCGGCGAACAATTTCGGCATACCCGCTACTTTACTTCGGCGGGCGGCTCCTCATTCAACTGACCCATGATGCTCATCACGTAGGCTTGGGTTTCGGGAATATCCGGGATCTTGCCGCCGGGCTCCACACGCTGCGGTCCGGCATTGTACGCGGCCAACGCGAGCGCCATATCGCCTTTGTAGCGCTCCAGCATCTGCTTCAGGTAGCGGACGCCCGCCTGGATGTTCGATTGAGGGTCGAACGGGTCATTTACGCCGAGGTCGATCTGGGTGGCGGGCATAAGCTGCATTAAGCCTTGTGCGCCTTTGGGCGAGACGGCGCAAGGCTTGCCGCCGGATTCGCGCTGGATCACGGCCCGAATGATGCGCGCATCCAGATTCTCGCGATGCCCCGCCTCCATGATGAGCTTGGAAAGCGTGGTTTCAGGTACGGGATCGCAATCCCCGCTCGCAACGGCGGGTAGCCACGGCGGAGGGGACGCGACGGAGCCGCTTGGGGGCTCGGCCCACGGCGTGGTGAAGAAGGTGTTTGCCGGCGTTTTCGCGGCGACCTGCCTGCGCACGGATGCCCGCTGTTTCTCCAGCACCGAGAGCTGCGTCGGCTGTGCTCCTAACGCGCACACATAGAGCAGGGCGGCGGTGATCGCGAGTCTCAAACAAAATAGTGAGAGAACGTCGAAAAATTCTCTACTTAGGCTTTGAACGGTCGATAGGTACGGCAGGAGTACATCGGTGGCGCCTTACGAACAGTACGTGGAACAAAGCACCCTAACCGCAACCCCTCTGGAACTAGTGCGCATCGTGTATCGGGTGGTGTTGGAAAGCGTGAAAGACGCGGCTAGGTGCGTCGATAGCGGCGACATCACGGGTCGAGGCAAAGCTGTCACGAAGGCGACCGACGGAATCCTACAGTTATTGAGTAGCCTGAACCACGAACAGGGCGGCGCAATCAGCCGCAATCTGGCTGAACTGTACGGGTACATGGCCTCACGGCTCCTTCAGGGACATTTGGATCAGGATCGCGCGACATTTGAAGAAGTGGAAAAGCTGGTGACCACACTGTTGGAGGCATGGGAGGGGCTAGATGTGCCATCAACAGAACAGCCGAATCCATACGGAGCCATCGCCGAGGTCCACACGCCAATTTGCGCGAGCTTCTGATCGCGAACATCGACGAGCTTTCACGGTGCGCTAATGCTTCCGTTCGTCGCCTCCGATAGTACTATGTGGCGCCACGAAAGCAGTCAAAACCTCTCAGCCGGCCGGTGGAGTTCGTCCTGAGGGCATTTATCTTTGTTTCCTTCGCAGTCGCCGCGCTGTGGATTGCGCTGTATTTCTACCCGGGATTGGTCATCATCCCGTTTGCGCACGCTGCCCGGACGAGTCCGTTCTGCTCCACGACCAAGGCTGTCGCCGACGCGGCGGTAAAGGTGAAGCAGAGTGAGATCGCCAAAGCGATCCACGCCAAGACGCGTGTGGTGAAGGTGGAAGGCGGCTACAAGCTCTGGTCCACGCCCAATGGTAAATTCTGGGTGCCGGACAGCAATGATGCTATCCTCTCGATCTTGCTGGCGCAGCAGGAACGTAAGATCTACGGCGACGCCGATAACGGAGGCGTCAAGGCCGGCGATATCGTGCTCGACGGCGGCGCGCACGTCGGCACTTATGTCCGAACTGCGTTGGATTCCGGCGCCGCGAAGGTAGTGGCGATTGAGCCTTCACCGGAAGCGCTCGAATGCCTGCGCCGGAATTTCGTATCGGAGATCGCAGCTGGCCGCGTCGTGATTTACCCGAAAGGAATTTGGGACGAAGAGAAGCGGCTCGTCTTTTATTCGAACGGTAATGGCGCGGCCGGTGATAGCTTCGTCGAGCGCGGCGCGGATGCCAAGGTGGTCGCCGATATCCCGGTGACCACAATCGACAAGATCGTCGCCGAGCTTGCATTGCCCCGCGTGGACATCATCAAGGCGGACATCAAAGGCGCAGGCACACGAATGGTCCATGGCGCCGTGAATACGATCAAGGCGTATCACCCGCGCATTGTGGTGTCGGTGGAAGAGGCTCCCGAAGATCCCGCGTCCATCAAGGCTGCTGTGATGCGGATTGTTCCCGATTACCGGTTCCGCTGCGGTCCGTGTCTGTTCACCGGGGATGAGATTCGCAACGATACGATCTTCTTCCAGTAGCCGTTCACATCTGGCTCCACGTAAGCCCGTGTTCTTCAACGAGCGCGCGTGCCGTAGGTCGTAGATCGACCTGCTCGATGTTGGTCAACAACGCGACGCCGGCGTTTTGGGGCGGATAAAGCAGCAACAGCCCGCGAGCGCCACTTTGCGCCCCTCCGTGCCACACGCGCAGGGAAGCTCCCGACCCAGCGACATACCATCCCAATCCATAGCCGGTTTCGCCACCGTCGATGGTTCGTTGCGGTGTCCACATGGACGCCACTGTGCGCGGGTTCAGGATCGCGCGGTTCATCACGGCAGCGCCGAAACGGGCGAGGTCTTCCGCGGTTCCGCACAACCCCCCACCTGGGAGAATGGCCGAGGTGTCCTGGAATTCTGCATTCCGAATGTCCCCGTTCTGCGATCGGAAGTAGCCTCGGACGCGATTGGGGATGAGTTCGTACGCATGATCGACGCGAGCGTTCGTCATACCTGCCGGACCGAACACGTACGTGCGGATCAAGTCGCGAAAGGCGAGGCCGGAGGCCTGCTCGGCTAGCGCTCCGAGCAAAGTGTAACCGCGGGTGGAGTATAGATATTTTGTGCCGGGCGCGAAGAACTGCGGATCACC
>DASQDN010000577.1:0-5162 GCA_035634155.1 Bryobacteraceae bacterium
CAGGCTTCAGCACCCGAAACGCCTCCCGCAGCACTCGGTCTTTATCGGCCGATAGATTGATGACGCAGTTGGAGATAATCACGTCAACCGAGTTGTCGGGCAGCGGGATGTTTTCGATCTCGCCCTTAAGGAACTCCACATTCGTGACGCCGGCCTTGGCTTGGTTCTCGCGCGCGAGGGCCAGCATTTCGTCGGTCATGTCTAGCCCGTAAGCCTTGCCCGTCACTCCGACTCGACGAGCGGATAGCAACACGTCAATGCCGCCGCCCGAGCCGAGATCGAGCACGGTCTCGCCTTCCTTCAACTCGGCGAGTGCCGTGGGATTGCCGCAGCCGAGTGACGCAAGCACGGCCTTCTCCGGAATCTCGCCGGTTTGCGTTGTGTCGTATAAACCTCGCGTGATCGGATCAACGTCCGACCCACAGGAACTCGCCGATCCACAGCAGGAGTTCTTTCCACCGGCGGCGACGCGCAACGCGGCCTCGCCGTACTTCTCTTTCACCACTTCCTTGATGTCTGTAACGCTCATCTCTGCTCCTTGTTTAGCAGCAAGTGACCTTGTGCGGTTCCACAGCTTTATTTCGGGTACAGCACTCGGCGTACAAAAAGCCAAGCAGGTCCTGCAGGGCTTCAGCGTTCGCCGAGTACCACAGATACGTGCCCTCGCGGCGCACTCGCACGAGGTCCTCGTTTTTTAATTTGTCCAGGTGGTGCGAGAGCGTGGAGTTTGGAATTTCCAACTCCGCGCCGATTTCACCCACCACCATTCCATCTGGATGCGCCGACAATAACAGTTGCATGATTCGCAGCCTCGGCTCCGCGCCCATGGCTGAAAGCATGTCGGCGAACCGGGCGACCTGCTCGTTGTCGAGCTTCTTCGACGAACGCTTGCTGTTGGCGCGCATATTTCTATGATAATGGAAATATGGAATCTGTCAATATGTTTGTGCGCTGGCAACCACGCGTAGACAATACTCCATCTTTCCTGTTGACACGCGGCTGACCCTTCGCGTATCTTACACATAGATTATCTATGCCTAGGGAAACTGGACTTCCGCCCGGAACACTGGTCATGCTGGTTCTTCGAGTGCTCCAGAATGAGCCGCTGCACGGGTATGCGATAGCCCGGCGCATTCATCAACTCAGTTCCGACGAATTGGCGGTGGAAGAGGGCTCCCTTTATCCCGCGCTACAGAAACTGCTGCTGAAAGGTTGGGTGAAAGCCGACTGGACTACCTCCGACACGGGCCGCAAGGTGCGAGAGTACCGCATCACTGCCAGCGGACGAGCCCAACTGGCGGATGAAATGAGGGAGTATCGGCGAGTGACGCAAGCCATCGAAGCGCTTCTAGGCTCAGCCTGAGGGAGATACGGGGATGAACCTGGGAGAACTTTATCGCCGTATCGTGTATCTGCTGAACCGCCGCAGGATTGAAGCCGAGCTTGAGCGCGAGATGCAAACGCATCGGGAGATGCTCGCGGAAATGCCAGGCGAGCAGCCTCGCTTCGGGAACGCGCTGAAGCTGCGGGAGGACTCGCGCGACGTATGGGGATGGACGTGGCTGGACACAGGTTTGCAGGACGTCCGGTACGCATTCCGTACGATGACGCCTGGCTTTCTGCTTTCCGCCGCGCTCATTCTCAGTTTCGGCATCGGACTGAACGTTACGTTCTTTCAGATCGTGAACGTCGCGCTGTTGAAGCCGCTGTCCGTAAGAGATCCCGACCAGCTCGTGAACCTGCAGCGGCGCTCAAAGGACAACCACTCCAATCGCGTACCTTATGCGGCCGCCGAGTTCGTCCGCGCCAACAACCATGTTTTCTCCGCAGTTCTCACCCGCACCCACAACAACCTTGCGTTCGGCGACGACGCGTCGGATTTGGTCCGCGTGGCATTCGTTTCGGCCAACTGGTTTGCCGAATTGGGGTATGGCCCGTTTCGCGGACGCGTGCTCGTGCGGGAAGTGGATGGACAGCCCCACGCGCCGCCTGCCGTGGTTATCAGCCATGAAATGTGGACAGGAAGGTACCACGCGGACCCTGCGGTAGTGGGCCGATCCGTTCGGTTGAACAATCGAGCAGCGACCATCGTCGGCGTTGCTCGCCCGGAGTTCCCAGATCTTCGAACACTGGATGATCCTCAGATCTGGGCGCCGATCACCCAGATCGATTATTTCCTGCCAGGGTCCGATCTGAAGACCGCATGGACGTCAGACAACATCGACTTCTATGGCCGCCTGCGTCCAGGCATCACTCTCGACACCGCTCGAGAGTCGCTAAAAGTGATAGCGGCGGAAATCACCAGGCAGCATCCCGAGGCTTGGGAGACCGGTACCTATTTCGAACCCTATTCCGGCACTCGACACTTCCGCACTCCCGCCGAGCAGCAGCAGACCTGGACCATCGTGGCGCTGCTTGCTTGCCTCACGATGCTCGTGCTGTTCGTCGCATGCTCGAACCTCAGCAACCTGGTCCTATCGCGAGCTATGACGCGGATACGGGAGTTCAGCATCCGCGTCGCGCTCGGCGCGAGCCGTTGGCGCATCTTGCGGCAGGTGTTGATCGAGGCATTCGTGCTCGCGTGTGTCGGCACGGCCGGAGGGATGCTCGCCGGCGCGTCGGCGGTGCGCCTCTTTGCCGCAACCACGGACATGCCGAGTTATGTGAGCCTCAGTCCGGACGCTCCCACCGCCGCGGCAGCCCTCGGCCTCGCCCTCGTAACCATGCTTGTTGTCGGATTTCTGCCCGCGTGGCGAGTGTCTCGCCAGGACCTATCCACCACGATGAAGGACGGCGGGCAGCAAGCATCGGGCAGTATGGAACGCGCTCGCCTGCGGAAGCTACTCATTACCGCGCAGGTTGCCGGAAGTTGCGTGCTGCTGGTGGTCGCTGGTTTGATGGTTCGGGGTCTGCAGCGTCTGCTTCTCGCCGACCCTGGCTTTGAGTTTGCCCAAGTGGCCGTGCTCGATCCGGAATTGTCGCGCACGGGAATCAACGGCGCAGAGGCACGGAGGTGGTGGGCGCAAGTGCGCGCGAGGATAGCGGCAAACCCCGAGGCGGCAGGTGTCGCGATTGCGTCTCACGCCCCAGTGGGCAGTTCCGTGAGCGAGTCTGCCTATCCGGATGCAGCCAATTTGATCGTCACGAACATGGAAGTAGATTCGGAATTTCTCCAGTTGATGAAAATCCCGATCGTGGCCGGTCGCAATTTTGTGCCTTCCGACGATCACCGTACATCGATCATTGTCAGCCGCCGGCTAGCCGAAAGAATGTACGGTTCGATTGATGTCGTCGGAAAGGGATTTCCGAAATCGAAGTCGAGCAAGACGATCGTGGGCGTTGCTGCGGATGCGCGGATCGTACGGATGCAGGCGAGAAATGCGGCGGAGCAGTACTCGCCCCTCAATCCGGAGTCGTACGCGCACTATGTTCTCGTCGCCCGTGCGCGACAGGACCCAGCGCGGTTGATTGCACCTCTGCGCCTCGCCGCGCGTACGGCGGACGATCGCGTGCTTGGGAGCCCAACCCTTCTCCGTGACGAGTTCCAAAAAAAATTGCGTGCGCCAAGGTTGGCAAGCTTGATCGGGTTGTCCGCTGGGCTGCTAGCCCTGCTGCTTGCGTGCGTGGGAATATACGGAGTCACCTCCTTCAATGCCTCACTCCGTACGAAGGAGATGGGCATACGAATGGCGCTCGGTTCATCCCCGTCGCATTTAATGCGCATGCTGCTTCGGCAGCAGGCTTGGCCGTTGCTGCTGGGCGCCTTGCTTGGCATGGCGGGAGCCATACCTATCGCGATCGTCCTCCAGCGCGAGCCGTTCTTCCTGGATTCAGCCGATCCGCTGGCTTATGCCGGAGTGCTTGCGTTGTTAGCGATCTGCGGCGGCGTCGCCAACCTGGTCCCGGCGTGGCGCGCTGTGCGTGCGGATGCCGTTAGCGCACTTCGATACGAGTAGAATCGCGCCAGCGGCGATTCAATGGTCGTGATGCTGTCAGGTATGCTCCCACGCGGGCCGACACTGTACGTTCGCTGTTTCGAGCTCGGGCCAATGTCGGGAAAAAGTAGCCAGGAGCCAGGTCCGAGTTCCTAAAGCCGTTTCGCGCCACCGACGCACCGGTTAGACTCCAACACGAGTAGAATCCCGGTATGATTGCTGGCGTATATTCCCATCCTTCTGGTCACGGGGGCGTTCGTTGCCCACGCCGCCAGTTCCGTCGATACCAGTGTCGGCCCGCCTTTAGATCTCGTGATCATCCGCGATGAGATTCACGGCATGCCGACCGGATTCCCCCAGCCTCGCCGTCTCCCTCACGATGTGCAACTGCGGCCGTAGGATCGGGGTGGCACCGGTCGAGCTGACCAGCAAAGCACGAGTGAAGCGGCTCCTTTTGCCGGAGATGCTCCGCATCGACGCGCGGTCGGGGCAAAGCATCGGCGCGCCATGGAAGCAGCAAGCCTCTTGACACCGGTCGGAACGTGCGATCCTCATACTGGCCGAGGATCGGCAGCGTGGGTCGAAAGCAGATCGCCAATTGGCCCGCATCGCGCTGGATGCGTCGAAGGCAAAGCTGTTCGTGTTGCGGACGCCGTCCAAGTCCCGCGCCCGAGTTGGAGGATGCCATTTCCGGCGGCGACTTATCCACCGCGCGCAATTCCTCGGGCAGAGTCCATTGAATCGCTGGTCGCCCGGACGGGCCGCCAGCTCGAGACAACCAACCAGAGATCTTTCGAAGAATTGCTCCAGCCATCTTCGAACGTGACTAACGGAATACTATTCCACCCGAGCCAGATACTCTTCGTATCCAGCGCGACCCATCAGTCCAAACGTGAACTTCTTGCCAAGTTCCACGCCTTCCTGATCGAACGCGTCAATGTCGAGCAGTTCGCCGGCGAACGCGGTCTGAAACTCCATCATCTGCAGGAACCCGCCGATGTGCTCTTCATCGATACGGTCGAGCATGACCGTGCAGTTCGGACGCCCGTTCTCGGACAAAGCTGCGGCCGTCGAGCGGCGCTCGGCATCAATGAGCTTCGCAAGGCTTTGGCCCGCGAGGTAATCGAAACTCTCGTACCCGGTCGTGGTCTTCGGAATCTTACCCGGCGTGGCGAACTTGTTCACTCCCCAGAACGTGAACACCTTGTCGTTCGGCCCTTCCATGTA
>DASQDN010000578.1:0-22713 GCA_035634155.1 Bryobacteraceae bacterium
CACGGAGATCGATCACCGAGGGTAAACACATACCCGCGCCGGCCGCGCAGGTGAACGGTGTCGATAAAAGCTGTGTCCCGTCGCTTCGGACAACAATGATCGCTCCCAGTGGGGCGCCTTGTCCATTGCCGTTCGCGGTAAACACCCCGGGGGCCACAGTCACGATCGTCACCGTCCCGCCGGCCACGACCCCGTTCCCGCCGATCACCTCAAGGTCAGCTTCTCCCGCAGCCGCATCGGGTATCTGAATGTTGATCTGACCTGGCGAGACGAAGAACAACGGCGCATTGTGGCGAGCTCCTGAGGCGTCCACAATTACAACCGACGTGCCTGCAAGTTCAGTGGGCGGAGGCGAGCCGGCGGTAGCTTCCGCGATACCCGCCGCCAGGTCCTGGCCATAGATCGAGGCAATCGAACCCGACGCGACGTTGCGGGCTCCTGCCGCGGCGGACACGACAGCGGCCGGCGAGGTCGGCAACACGACGTGAGGAGATGGCGCTACAGCGCTTGCGGGCGTGAAGTTAGTATCGCCGGCATACAAAGCCTGAATCTCATGAGTGCCCGGCGCAAGCGTCGTGAAACGTAGAACTGCCTGACCCCCAACCAGAGCCGCAGTCGCATGCGCCGACCCCGCCGCACGGATGCTCACACTACCCGTAGCCATGGTCGGTTGCACCCGCGCCGTGCACGCCACGCGCCGCCCACGCGCTGAAGGATTGGGCGTGCATTGAACCGAGAAACTCGCCAACGGAATGCGCTCCACTGTTACGGTAGTCGATCCCGTAGCCGGACGATCGTCGCCCTCGTATCGCGCAGTCAATGCGTGTTGTCCGCCGGGAAGCACAGCGGTAGTGGACGCGATACCGGACAGGTTTGGACGTTGCCCGGCAGGGTTCGGCTCTACGCGCGCCGAAGCAACAACCACTCCACCAGAGGACCAGGTAACCGTTCCCCGTGGAGTTTGCAACACCACGAGTTCAGCAGGGTCCAAGGTGGCCGTCAGTTGGATAGCCTGCCCAAACTTCACGGTTGCCGGCTCAGCCTTCGTGGTGAGAACCAGTGGCGTCGGTGAATTGAGGTGGACTTGAACGTAACCGCTCTGTTGATTGACAGAAACCAGATCGACGGACCCATCGCCGTTCATGTCTGACGCGACGACATCGCTCAAATAGGATCCCGTCTGCGGAAGCCTTGTGTACCTTCGGCTGCCCGAGTTCATCAGGATGAACAAACCCGAGTGCCCCGCCGCCACGATCTCGGGCCGTCCGTCGCCGTTCAAATCCGCCGTGGTTAATCGGAATAGACAACAATCCGTGGTGAATCTCGAGGTCGCATCCGGACTCGCTGAGTGGTAGATCGTCAGCTCATCGCGACTTAGTCCCGAAGCGACCACGTCGGGAACTCCATCGCCATCCAATTCGGCCACTGCGATGGCAGGGCCGGTGATTCGAAACTGGCGCATGAACCGGAAGGTTCCGCCCCGTTCTCCGGCTAGCAGCATCAACTCGAAGACAACGCTTCCATCCGGTGTGTTGATCGTGCCGGGGACAGCTAAATCAGTGAGGCCGTCGCCGTTCATGTCGAATGCGACCGGAGTGCTTGGATGTTCAATCGCGTTAAAGGTCGCGCCCGGCCGAAACGTGCCGTCACCGTTGCCCAGCAGGATCGTGATCTTGCCATTGTGCGCTACTGCTAAATCTAGAACGTTGTCGCCATTAAAGTCGGCAATGGCTGGTCCTTGCACGAAGAAGCTAAGCGTGTGTACCTGTCCGGCGCGAACATCGCCGTCCCCCTGGCCCAAGAAGATCGTGATCTTGTCCGCGAGCGTGGCTACGACAACGTCCAGCTTGCCGTCTTTATTAAGATCCGCAATGCTTAATCCATTTGCGGTCGAGGCAAGCGGCTGCTGAGAGCGCAAAGTGTAACCACCGTCGGCGCGACCGAGCAGAACCGTGAGCGTGGGCGAAGTGTACGATGCGCGGACAATGTCGGCGATGCCATCGCGATTCAGATCGGCAACACGCGCCAAGTCAGGGCCCAGCGGACCGATCGGTCCCACTGCCCTACCGATCAACGAGGTTGCAGGACAGACGGAAACACTCGTAAATAACAGCGCAAACGCAAAGCAAGCCGGCGATTTGAAAGGGAGCAAGCTCTAATTCTTCCACGGCTTGTTCAACTCCTTCAATACGACCATTGCTGGGGGGTAATAGACGCGCGTTAAACCAATACCACCCCAGTCTCCGCCGTATCGTACCCCGCCAGCACTTCGAGCTTCCGCCGCAAGCTCGCCTTCTGCAGAACATCCAGGAAGCTCTGCACCGCCGGCAACTCCAACGACGCACGCCGCAGCACAAAGTCATAACGCTCGGTCTGCAACGGCACAAACCCCAACCCCAACGCCTGCGCAGCCGAGCGTGTCGCGATGCAGCAATCCGCTTCACCCGACCGCACCGCGGCAGCCGCAGCCAGATGCCCGTCCGCCACGCGTGCATAGCCGGCGATCTTGAATCCGCTCATGCCTTCTTGCGCCAGCAAGCTATCCAGCAAAGCCCGGCTGCCGGCGCCCGCCTCGCGATTCACAATCTTCACCCCCCGCCGAGCCAGATCCGCCACCCCCCGAACTCCCTTGGGATTGCCCTCCGCAACGACAAAGCCTTCTTCCCATCGCGCGAACGTAATCACGACGAAATCTTCGTCGGGATACTCGCGCCGCACGATCGGCACATTGAACTCGCCCGTCGCTTTATCCTTCAGATGCGTGCCGGCGACATGCACATTACCTCGCGCAAGCCAATCCAGCGCCAAACGGCTCGAAGCCGCCGCCGACACAATCTCTACTCCGCTCACCCGCTCCACCATCCGGGCCAGCAGCCCAATCGCCGGATCGCATCCCGCTAGAATCAAGCGCTTGGCAAAATGATCCTCAGTTGAGAACACCGCCAACTCCGCACGGCCCTTTAACCGTCCGGCCTTCGCAATCACGCCGTCGGCTTCCGGCAGGAAATACATCGAGGCGGCCACCGGAACGCATACGAGTCGCTCGCCGATCCGACACACCTGCACCGCTTGACCCTTCCCCGCCGATCTCACGCTCAACACCTCCGCCTGCAGCGACTCGGGCCCAACCTCATCCTTCGCAGGCAGCGAGAACAACTCCTCCACCGTGACCTCAAGCTCACGAGCCAGTCGCAGCGTCACTTCCGTGTTTGGAACGTACGAGCCCGCCTCAATTGCATAGATGGTCTGCCGGCTCACCCCGACCCGCTCAGCCAGATCCGCCGCCCCGATCCCTCGACTCTGCCGCACGGCGCTCAATCGATTCTTCACGGTCGACTGCGCCATCAGAATCGAACCTTCATCACAAGCTCATATACGCGCGGATCCCCTGCAGTCGTAATCGTTCCGAAGGCCGCGCCGCCGAACGTGCCGTTTGGATTGCCGAGCGGGGGCGTGTTCGTGACGTTGAACGCCTCAGCCCTGAACTCCGCCTTCATGCGTTCGCCAACATCAAACGTCTTGCCGACCATCAAATCCAGTGTCCTGTACGACGGTCCCACCACCGGATTGCGCGAGCTATTCCCGATGGTGAACTGGCGAGCCTCACTGAACGCCGCCGTATCGAACCAGCGTGACGTCGACCGAGCGTCGGAAGCGAGTCGTGGATCCCGCAATCGATTCGGCCGCTGCACACCAAATCCGGCGAACGCATTCCAATTGGTCGCCTGTGTCACCGCCACCGGACTCCCCGATTGCGCGCGAATGATGCCTGCAAGCTGCCAGCCGCCCCAAGGCAGTTCATACACCACACCGCTAGAAAAGATGTGCGGCACATTGCCCGTGGACACGTCCTTCTCCAGGCGCTTGTTATAGCTGTCGGCTGCTTGGAAGTTCGTCACCGGGCCGGTCAGCACAGCCGAATCAAACACCGCGCCGGCATCGTCGATCAATCGCGAAAAGGTATACGAAGCCGTGAACGTCAATCCGCGGGAGAACAGCTTCTCCAGCCGCGATTGGAACGAATGATACGTCGAATGGCCAATGTTGTTTCGATACAAAGTGACACTCGTAAACCGTGGAAAGGGCCGCAAAAGCTGAGCGCGCGGAATCGTCGCACCACCCAACGAAGACGTTGCCGGAATCTGGCCGAAGAACGGATTGGCCACACGTTCGATCAGTTGCGCGCCAAGCGCCAACTGCTCCACCGTGAGCTGATTCAGGTTCACATCGGGCACACCGAGCCGGGTCAACTTGGACCCCAGGTATCCCGCCTCCACACTCCAGTGCTCGCCGACTGTCTTCTGCAGCATCAGGTTCCATTGCTGCGCATAACCGCTGCCGTTGTCCCGCTGAACGCCGAACACACCTTGACCTAACCCTGAATCCTTAGACGGTTCCCGCAACCGCACTGTCGGCCCGTCGGACAACACAAATGCCGGACTCACATTATCGAGCGACTGCTGCCCAAGCGTCTGCACAAACGGAAACAAGGGCGTCGTGAAAGGCGTGGTGATACCCGCCTGCTCAATCCAAGTCAGCCCATATCCCGCCCGCACCACCACCGAGTCCCCAATCCGATATGCCAAACCAACACGCGGAGCGAAGTTCGTCCTTTCCAGATCGCGGGCGTTGGACGGAACCCCGCCGCTCCCCAGGAAATCGAGCTGTTCCGTACGGAGGTTGAAGACCGCAGCCCGGTCGTCCACCACTGTCGATGGAAAGTTCAACGTATACCGCACACCCAAGTTCAACGACAGCCGACGCGTCGCGCGCCAATCATCCTGAACAAAGAACTCCGCAACAGTCGCGCGAGGCTTCAACGTCTCGGCCTGAGCATCGATCGTGAACCGCCCCACTTGCCCTAACAGAAACGAAGCAAAGCTATCGCCGGTCAAAATACTCGTGAACTGGAAGTTCCCGGTTGGATTCGGCGGCTGAAGCACATCCAGCCGCTCGAACCGGATATCCGCGCCCGCTTTCAAGTGGTGGCCACCGAGTGCCCGCGAATAATGGTCCACCACCTGTGTCACGGAGGTAGTAAACCGAGCATTGCCGTTCGCGGCCGGCCCGAGCGGCTGCAAGCCGACGATGTCATAAGTCGGAAGCACATCCTCAAATGAGGTCAAAGGCAGATTCGGGATCAACACTGTCTCGCTCACGCGACGTCCCGTGCGCATCGACTCACGAAGGAAGCCGCGCCGCGTATATCCAGCTCGCAGAAGATTCACCGACGTCGGCGACACCGTCCAGTTGTGCTCGCCCGCCACGCTATCGGCGCGCGTCACCACACCGCTCGATCCTCCCGGCAAAGGCAACGTCGAGTTCGCCGCGTCATGAAGGAACGAGTACCGCCCGAACAGTCTCTGTTTCGAACCAACGTAATGCTCCAACCGCCCATCGAGCTGGTTGGCAACCGTGTTGTCTGTCCCCACGCGATGGTAGTTATTCGCAATCGGGCTGGTCGATACGTTCGGTTCCGGATACAAGTCCAGCACCGCCACCGCCGCCCGGTCGAACCGTGAGGCTGGAATCGTATTGTCAGGGAAGGGAACGCGCGTGCCCGACGAAGGATCGAACACGGGCACGCGAAACACGCCGAGCCTTTGTGCGTTCGTCGGAACTGTGCTTGTTCGCACCACGCCGGTATTCAAACGCGTACCCTGCCAGTCGCCAAAAAAGAATGTCACATTCCGCCGCACCGGTCCACCGAGCACGAATCCATACTGATTCCGTCGAAAGCGCGGCTTCTCCCCCGACGTCGCGAAAAGATTCCGGGCGTTCAACTTCTCATTGCGAAAGAACTCAAACAACGAGCCATGCAGCGTATTCGACCCGGACTTCTGACTCACCAGAATCACACCGCCATTGGAGCGCCCGTACTCAGCCGCATAACTGTTGGTCTCCACGCGAAACTCATCGATGGCGTCGATCACCGGGTAAAAAGCCACCTGACCCGGCTCCGGCTGCAGCACGCTGATCCCGTCGTAGATGTATTCGCTTACCCGCGGCCGGCTTCCGTTGATGCGCGGCAGCAGGTTGCCCGGCGGAAGATTCACGCCGGGCGCCAGCGCAATCAAGGGTACGAAGTTCCGGCCATCCAAGGGCAGCGTCACCACCTTTTTCTGTTCCACCACGAAAGCCGCCGTGCCGCGGCTCGTGTGTAGCAGTGGAGCCTCAGCCGTAACTTCCACCGCTTGGCTCGAGTCCCCGAGCGCAAGCTCAAAGTCCAGCGCAATGCGATCGCCTACCCGCAGCACAATGCCACCGCGTTGAATCGGAGCAAACCCTTTCTTCAGTACAAAGATTCGATACCCACCCGCCGGAAGCGCCAGAAAAGAATACGCTCCGCTGAGGTCCGTGGAACGGACCCGAGCCACACCGGTGGCCACGTTACGAGCCTCGACCTGAGCGGACCCGACCATTCCACCGGAGGCGTCGCGAACGACCCCGACCAACTCTGCGCTAAAAGCGCTACAACACACACCGAAGACAAGTAGACGTGCAAACAAGACTCTGTCAGTTTAATACGACAAAGCGATAACCTCGCGCGTCACCGCTTCACCCTCTTTCATCGACAACGTGGAGCTCTGTCCAAAGGCATCGGCGAGCCGGTTGGGTTCTTCGAATCTTTGCCGGATTGCGCAAGGCATAGCGATGGCGCGGTACTCGCCGGGCGGCAAGTTCGGGAAGGAGAAGATCCCGGTCGAGTCTGCTCGTGCCTCCAGAACCTTCAACGGATAGTTCGCTTCCAGCGTCATTGGCCACCGGGTAACCAGCACCACGGCCTCCGTGAGCGGTTTTCCATCGGCATCCTTCACCGTACCCGTCATCAAGACAGCGCGGTCTGAAAGCTCCACCCGTAATTCCTGCGCCGGTGAGTACGCATTCACTTGGAAAATGTCGCCGACGCGTGATCCGTTGTAGAAGATGTCCTTGACGTAGTACGGATGCGGAAGTCCGAACACCTCCAGCTCGACGAGGCCACTCGGCGGCGGATACACACGTGCCGAAAAGCGGCCGTCGACCCAGATTGGAGACGGCGCCATCGCCGGCAGTAGACTCCTTCCAAGCGCCGGTTCTCTGGAAGATACACGCACTTGAAGGCGCAGAGTAACCTCGCGCGGCACGGCCCGTTCATCCAGTTCCATCAATCCCGCCATTACCACCGGAAGATAGAGTGGAACATGAACTTCCTGGTCCGACCCGGTCACCGAAAAGAGTGCCGCGCCCGTCCCGGCGCCGTCCTGGCCGGCAAATTCTGCCTGCTCTTTTCGTACTCTCACTTGATATTGTCCCGGAGAAAGCGTCAAACTCGGCCGAGTTTCGCAGTCGGCGCGCAGCTTCCCGCGCGCAGTGGGCGCCGCCGGGTCTGCGTCGTTCACAACCACTTGGTACGTCGTCTCCGGATGGCAAGCCCCTGTGAGTCGAAAGCTCACAATGCCGAGCACAGCGCGGTCTACCGCGATGCTGCCGAAGTCGTGCTCAACGCCGGGTCGAAGTGTCAACGGAGACGCCACATCGATGGGACCCGGCCACAAGAACCTCGGGTACCCTTCCGTAGCGCCGTCTTCGCGTTTGCGGGCCTTTTGCAAAGGCTCGATCTCCAGCGCGTATTCGCCGCCGGGAAGCCGATCGATGTAGAACTCCCCTTTTTCGCCGCTCACACCCGCTTGTCGCGCCACCCAGCGTTGTCGCCGGCCTTTGACATAAGTCAAAAGAAACGCTTGGACCCTGGCGCCTGCCACCGGAAGCTTCGTCTGCCCATCAACGATCCGGCCCTTCAATGACCCCACACCCATCAGCGACATCTCGAGCCGCGGTGGCTTCACGTCCTCCGCAACGATGATGCCCGCTCGCCGGTAAGCGTCGAACCCCTCCGCCGACGCAATCACGGCGTACTCGCCAGGCGCGACAAGAGTTGAGAAGCTTCCGTCCAACCCGGTGGTCAGCGTCTGCTGGTCCTTCCCGAGAATCCGCACGGTGGCGCCTGGTATCGGGAGGCCGGTGAACTGCTCACGAACATCTCCCGTCAAACCCATCTCAGCCGCCCATAAGCAACCGAGCGTGCCCCATACCAGTACCAGCAAACGCATACCGTGCATTCTCTCGCAACGGGCGGTACCCGCATTTGCGGGGATTCCGGTTCGTTGTCGCAACAGCATTCAAGGTTATTGCAATCAACACGTTCCACCGATAATCCGGACCCGACTACAGAACGAACCGGAATCCCCCCACGCCCTACCCCCAAACTCCTCGATCAACGGAACGGCTGCTTCACGCGTTACTTAAGCATGAAGGTCTTGTCCGCAATCGCTGTGCTCGCGTCTGCCCTGGGCGCCCAGACGCTCGGCGAGCCGTACTTCCTGATGCGCTTCACTCAAGGTGAGCCCTCGGCAATCCAGCCCTACCAGGATTTCAACGCCAACATCGACGTCGTTGGCATGCAGGCCATCACCGGCGAGACCCAGACCTGGCTGATTGAACCGCACAGCTCGTTCGCCAGTATCGAGGCGCTCGACCAGGCCATGTCAGCGGCTCGCGCGGTGCAGGCGCGCCGGATGATCGGCGTGTATCGGATCGCCCTCAGCTATCGTCCCGATGAGGCCATCAAGCTGATGCGGTCGGCGCGCTACTTCCAGATCAGCATCTTCCGCACACGACCCGGCGCCGACGTCGACTTCGCTGAACTCATCCGCCTCCGCAAGGCCGCTTTCGACAACATGAACGTCGATCGGCCCGAACTCGGCTATCAGATCCTGTCAGGAGCCGGCTTGGGCACGTACATCTTCCTGGCCCCGTTGCCGTCCCTGCGCACCCTCGACAACTCCTTCGCTCGTATGTCGAATAGTCCTGATGGGCCCAGCCAGAGCCCGCGCCGCCAGGAATCGCGCCAGATCCAATGGGAAGCCGACATCACCCGTGAGCTCATGCTTTGTCGCGTGCAGCCCGGCATCAGCCATGTAACCGAAGCGTTCTCGGCGGCTGACCCGGAATTCTGGCGTCGGCGATAAGCTACACTGTTCGAATTCCCATGCGACTCGCCTGCTACACACTCGATGCCTTCACCGATCGTGTCTTCGGCGGGAATCCGGCAGCAGTCTGCCCGCTTGAAGAATGGCTCGATGAAGGCCTGATGCAGAACATCGCGTCGGAGAACAATCTGGCAGAGACGGCGTTCTTCGTTCCCGATGGCGACGGCTATCACATCCGCTGGTTCACTCCTACCAACGAAGTGGAGCTTTGCGGGCACGCAACCCTAGCCTCCGCGTACGTCATCTTCAATTACCTTTCGCCCGATAAGCACAACCTCCGCTTCCGCGCGCAAGCCGGTGAGTTGCGAGTCTCACGTGAAGGCGAAGCCGGCGTCCTTAGCCTCGACTTCCCATCCCGCCCGCCCGAGCCGGTCGAGCCCGATCCTCGCATCGTGGATGCCCTCGGCGGCGCGTCGCCAAGTGAAACCTGGAAAGCCCGCGACCACCTTTACGTTTTCAAGACTGAAGCCGAGGTGCGAGCTTTGAAGCCCGACTTCGCACGTCTGCGCGCCGTGGAGATGTATGCGCTGACCGTCACCGCGCCCGGCGATGATTGCGACTTCGTGTCGCGCTTCTTCGCCCCCGGTCACGGCATCGATGAAGACCCGGTTACCGGTTCCGCACACTGCACCTTGATCCCGTTCTGGGCCAAGCGGCTCGGAAAGAACGTTCTGCATGCGCGGCAAGTCTCCAGGCGCGGCGGCGAGCTCTTCTGCGAACTGAAAGGCGACCGCGTGAAGATCGCCGGCCACGTGGCACTCTACGCGAAGAGCACTCTCACCCTCGGGTGAGGTAGAAGATGTGAAGGTCGGTGGAGATGGGCGGCTTGCCTAACTGCCGCACCATAGTAGTGATCTGCCCGCGATGATACGTACCATGATTCACCACGTGCATGATCACTTGCCATAGCGGCAGCGATCCCGGTTTGCCGGCAAGGTTCTTATATTCAAGGATTGCCTGCGCATCCGTCACGTTGGAAGCCCAAGCTCGGTATCTCTCGGCGATGTCAGCCCAGGCTACCGCCAGGGATGGCAGCGTCCAACTCTCGCCTTCATCTGCCATTGTGGCGCGCGGCCGCCCTTCCAGCCGCGACAGCCACACGCGATCGGCATGAAAGATGTGCAGGAGCGTCCCCAGCACGCCGCCATACGAATTGCCGAGGTCGCGCGTAAGCTCTTCCTCACTCAATGCGCGAGCCGCCTCAAGGGAATGCTCGTTCGCCCAGCGCGTGTAATCGAGCTGCAGGACAAGAAACTCGGAATCAATCTTCATCGTGCTGAGATGCCAGCCGTGTCACCACGGCCATGTCTTCCAATGTGGTGACATCACCGCTCACCGTGTGCGTCGTCACCAGTTCACGCAGCAGCCGGCGCATGATCTTGCCGCTGCGCGTCTTGGGCAGCGACTCGGTGAAACGAATTTCCTCCGGGCGTGCGAACGGTCCGATCTCATGCGCCACCCATTGCCGCAACTCCTTCCCAAGCTCGCCGTGGTTGTACTCACCTCGCTTCAGCGTCACAAAGCAGCACACTGCCTGACCTGTGATCTCATGCGGCTTGCCGACTACCGCCGCCTCCGCCACAGCCGGATGCCGCACCAGCGCCGACTCCACTTCCATCGTGCTCAACCGATGCCCGCTGACGTTCATCACATCGTCGACGCGCCCCAGCACCCAGTAATAGCCATCGCTGTCGCGCCGCGCCGCATCGCCCGTGAAGTACGCGCCCGGCACACGCGACCAGTACTGCTCCTTGAAGCGCTCGGGATCTCCCCAGATGGTCCGCACCATCCCAGGCCAGGGACGGCGAATAATCAGGAACCCCTCGCGATCGTCGCCCAATGGCTTACCCGCAAGGTCCACAATGTCGAGCAGCACTCCAGGCATGGGCAGCGTGCCGGAACCCGGCTTCAAACCCACTGCGCCCGGCATGGGAGCAATCATGATCCCACCGGTCTCCGTCTGCCACCACGTATCCACGATCGGGCAGCGACCCTTGCCGACGACGCGGTGATACCACTCCCAAGCCGCGGGATTGATCGGTTCGCCCACCGATCCCAGCAGCCGCAAGCTCGAAAGGTCTTTTGAATTGGGCCACTGCTCGCCCTGCCGGACCAGCGCGCGGATCGCAGTGGGCGAAGTATAAAAGATCGAGACCTTATGCCGCTCGACGATGCTCCACCAGCGATCGAACTGCGGGAAGTCAGGAGCGCCTTCATAGATGACCGTGGTGGCGCCCGCCGACAGCGGGCCGTACACGACGTAACTATGCCCCGTCACCCATCCGACGTCCGCTGTGCACCAGTAGATGTCATCCTCGTGCAGATCGAATACCCACTTCATAGTCATCGTCGTATGAAGCAGATATCCGCCGGTCGTATGCAGGATCCCTTTGGGCTTGCCCGTAGTTCCCGACGTATACAGCACGTACAGCGGATGCTCGGAATCGAGTTGCTCAGCCGGGCAATCGTCTGACACGCCCTGCTCCAGCTCATGCCACCAACGGTCGCGGCCCTCCACCATCGGCACGCCCGAATTCGTACGCTGATACACGATGACATCTTTCACGCCCGGGCATTCCTGCAGCGCCTCATCCACGGCAGACTTCAACCGTACTTCCTTGCCGCGCCGCCACCCGCCATCGGCCGTGATCACCACCCGAGCGTCAAGATCCTGAATGCGAGCCTTCAACGCTTCCGCCGAGAAGCCGCCGAACACGACGCTATGCGTCACGCCCAGACGCGCGCATGCCAGCATCGCGACAGCCGCCTCCGGAATCATCGGCATGTAGATGATGGACCGGTCGCCTGACTTGAGCCCGCGAGCCTTCAGCACATTCGCAAACCGGCAAACCAGCGTCTTTAGCTCGGCAAACGTTATGACGCGCTGATCGCCCGGCTCGCCTTCGAAGATAATCGCAGGCTTGTCGCGCCGCGACCCCTCGGCATGTCGATCGACGCAGTTATAAGCAACGTTGGTCTTTGCGCCCGTGAACCATTTCGCGAATGGAGGATTCGACCAATCCAGGACCTTCTCCCACTTGGCAAACCAGTCGATGTCCCGCTCGGCCAGGCCGCCCCAGAACTGCTCGGGATCGGCCGCCGCAGCCTCATACAACGACCGGTATCCTTCCATGCCTTGCACGTTGGCGCGAGACACGAAGTCCGCGCTAGGCGCATACGTTGTGACGCTATCGCTCATCGGCGCAATTGTATCGCGGCCCTGTCGACCACCATGGCGCTTGCTGGAATATGCCGATGCCCGATAAGCGCTCCACCAGGTATTGCTCGTAGAATGTGGCCTGGTCGAAACGCAGCAATGACGCAGGGTCACGGAGAAAGCTGGCGGCGGTCGGCACATCGTCGTACTGCTTATGCCATCCCAGCGCCCGTTCTTCCGCGCTCCAGCGCTTGGCGCGATCGCGAAACACCTTGCGCTCCCCATGTGCCTGCGACCGTATCGGGTAGTGCTTCAGAAGGAACTTGTACGGATACACAAGCCGCCCTGAAAACCGAATATCGTGCCCCGCCGTGGAGGCAAGCTCGACTCGGCAGCGAGGATTCTTCCACGCCTTTCGTTGATGGAAATGCCCCTCGTGATCGCTAAACGCGAAGTATCGAAACTGGTCCTCCACATCGAAACCCGCATCGAAGCGATTGTCCGTCGGGTGAAAGTTCAGCACGATGTGGTCGATGCAGGTAAAGCCGCACCGGTCCGCGTAATAGATCGCCGACTTCAGGTCCAGTTCCCGCCACGGGCTTCGCCGCCGTTCATCCACGTCGTGGAAGATGAACCAATCAGCCCCGGCAATCTCCTCCGCCACCGACTCAATCCGCCGCAGGATGCTGCGCCATTCGTACAACTCGAGCGGCCCGTCGGCGGGAAAGCGCTCCAGTCCAATCAGCCCGCGCCCCAGAAACTCCCGCGCGATCTCGAACGTCCCGTCAGTCGACCAATTGTCGATGGCGTAAACCTCGATGCCCTGCGCCACTAGATACTGCAACGTGGAGCGAACGATGTCAGCCTCGTTGTAGGTCGGCATCAAAGCAACTACCCTGAAATCCGCAGGCGCGGCAACGCGAGCGGGCCTGTGGTGATTCTCCAGCACCGTTATGCCCGAGCCCCGGAACGCCACATTCAAGCCAGCGCTGTCCGGGATGCATCCCAGCAGCAATCCCGCGGGCGCGGACTCCATCGCCGACCGCACTACCGTCAGATCGACATCGCCCTCCCACACCGGCACATCTTCACCGAACGCCTCCGCCAGATACCCCGCAAATGGGTGCACCCCTTCATTCTGTCTCAGCCCTACTGGCCGGACGGCAATATTGTCGATATCCTGGTAGTGTCACAACAGTTTGGATGCCCGTACTGCTCGCGGTGCGGGTGGAGGTGTCCTTGAGCTCGGATTGGACCCCGCTCCGTTGGCCCTGCGGTCCGCTGGACCTGGAGCAGTCGAAAGACATCCAGGCCGTGAAAGAAGCTCTCACGGCTTGGCTCGATCCGAAGGCGTTGTCCTTCCTTGAAGGTGGCCCTGTCAATGCCATCCTGGTCTCATGGGCGGGTGGAACGGCCACCGACGCCAAGCAACAAGCAGCGCTTCAGCCTGTCATCGCCGAAGCCAAAAAGCGGAACATTGCCGTGCTCGGCCGCGTGACCGGAGAAGCTCCAAACGCAGCAAAAGCAGCCGCGGCTGCGGGACTCTCCGCTATTGTCACCGACACGGTCGTGCCCTCCGTTGGCGGCCTGAAAGTCATCCCCGCGGTTACTCCACAGCAGGCGGCGGGCATCGGCTCGCCCTTGATGGCTCTGACGAAGTCCACGTGGCCTCGCATCCCGACGCAGTGGCGCGCGCGTGACGGCAAACGTGGCGACAGCGGAGGCGCAACTGGCGGCGGACCCACGGGAGCTCCCTGGGTCGAATCCAGCGGTTGGATCTGCTCCTTGGCAACGGCCAAAGCTCCCGGCAAGAAGTTTTGGCTGCTGTCCGAACCTCCCGAAGACGTGATCGGCTACCGCCCCGCAACCTACCAGCTTGCTGTTGCCGACGCCGCCGCCTATGGCGCCCATTGGGTTGTGGCGTTCGATGCTGACACCCGGAAAGCGCTGGCATCCGGAGGCGCGAAGGACACATGGAAGGCCGTTGCCGATGCCAAGCAGTTTTTCGCCGCACGCAAGGCCTGCCTGCAGCGTCCCGAGATCGCGCGTCTGGGCATTCTCTCCGACTTCGATGGACCCAACGAGTTCATCGCCGAGGAGATGCTGAACCTGACACCGCGCCGCGCAGTGCCGTATCGCATCATGGACCTGCCTAAGTTCAAGCCAACTTCCCTCAGCGGTCTGAAAGCCGTGGTCTGGATCGATGAGAAGGAGCCTTCAGGAAGCGCCAGGTCGGCGTTGACGGCCTTCGTTGCAGATGGCGGCGTGCTGATTGCGCCCGCAAGTTCGGCAGGCCTCGTCAGCGGCAAGCCCGCCAGCAACTTCGAGGGGCGATTCAATGTCTACAACTTGGGCAAAGGCAAAGTCGCAATCGCGAGTGAGCCATGGAGCGATCCGTGGGTACTCTGCGCCGACACGCACCTTTTGCTGAGCCGCAAACACGACATGGTCCGCACCTTCAACGCGGGCTCCTGCAACGTCCGCTTCACGGGAACGCCCGGCAAAGGCTATCTCCATGTGCTCAGCTTCACGGCCCGCACCTTCGGGTATCCGGCGAGCTTCTACGTCGCGCAGCCCTATAAAACGGCCCGTTGGTCGACCTTGGATTCGGTGCAAGACCAGCCGATCGAAATCAAGCCCAAAGGGCCGGGCGTGGAAGTGCACCTGCCCGATTTCGGGCCGTACGCATTGGTGGAGTTTGGAGCATAAAACATGACTCGCAGAGAATGGCTTTCGTTGTCCGCGGCCGCTGCCATGGCCCGGCCCGCGTTTTCCGCTCCGGCTCCCGCCTCGCCTGTGGCGGTCGCCCGCTGCCGTAGCTACGGCCCTGAACTGACGACCACGCTGAGTAAGATGTTCGACCAGATCGGCGGGCTGGGCAAGCTCGTTGCCGGTAAGACGGTTGCGATGAAGGTGAACCTCACCGGCGGTCCCAGTCAGCGCCTGGCGCATGTCGGCGCCGAGAGCGCCCATTGGACGCATCCCGCAGTTATTGCCGCCACCGTACATCTGATGAGCAAGGCCGGCGCACGCCGCGTACGTATTCTCGAATCCTCGTGGAGCACAACCGAACCCATCGAGGAAACCATGTACGCCGCCAATTGGGATCCGTCGCTGATCCTGAACGCCGGCGGCAAGGTGGAGATGGAAAACACGAACTTCCTGGGGCAGGGCAAGCGCTACCACAAGTTCACACCTCCCAACGGCGGATACATGTTCAAGGAGTATCTGCTGAACCACTCCTATGAGGACTGTGACGTGTTCGTCTCCTGCGCGAAGTTGAAGGAGCACATCACCACCGGCGTAACCATCGCGATGAAGAACCTGTTCGGCATCACGCCTTGCACCATTTATGGCGATGGCGCGCCTGTCGATGAGCCGTCGCTGGTTCCCAAGGGCGGACGCAGCGCCGTGATGCATGACGGCCGCCGCGCTCCGGCCAAGATCGCCGTGCCTGAGCATCCAGGCTCTCCGCGCCAGGCGGGCGCCAGAATCCCGCGTGTGGTTGCGGACTTGGTCGCCGCCCGTCCCATCCACCTGTCGATCGTCGACGGAATCGAAACCATGTCGGCCGGCGAAGGTCCGTGGTGCCCCGGTGTGCTCCCCATCAAACCCGATCTGTTGATCGTCGGTCTAAACCCGGTTTGCACGGACGCAGTGGGCACGGCGCTGATGGGTTACGATCCCATGGCAGACCGCGGAACGCCGCCGTTCCAGATTTCCGATAGCACGTTGAGGCTCGCCGAAGAGCACGGCGTCGGCACGCGAGACCTGAAGCGCATCGAAGTGATTGGGCTACCGATCTCCGAAGGGCGATTTGAATTCGCCAAGTACAGGGCGCCCATGCCCGCGTTTATGCGGCGGGGATAAACGGGGCATTCTTTGTACCTGAAACCGGAGCGAGCCTAAGTTCATCTAAAGCAATGAGGTTAGTCGCGTCTCGCATATCGGTTTCCGGTAAACATCGGAATCCACTTGCCAGAGGCGTCGTCCCTGTTTATACTGCTCTTTTCGCTGTGTAGGCGGCAGTGCTTGCAACAGCGGCTGTTGGTGGCTTGTAGTGAAGAACGCACAACTGAGAGAAGATATTGACCCGCTTGCTTCGCAGCGCGAAGCCGCGATGTTTTACGGCCTGTTTCTGCGCGGCCACTCGGTGGAGGCGCTGCGCCGAGACATCGATATCCCGAAACCGCTCCTGAATAAGTGGCTCAGCACGCCGCGGTTTGAACCCGGATTTAGGGATAATCTCAAACGCGTTTACAGCTACCGCAAGCAGGTACTGGCAATCTTTGAAGAGCTTGTCCACAGCGAGCGCAATCGCGCCCGCCTCCAGTAATCCCACCCTGGCGCCCCAGTTGCATATCTATCATTAGCCGTAGCGGCCTTTTTGCAGTTTTGG
Source organism: Bryobacteraceae bacterium (assembly GCA_035634155.1). Taxonomy (GTDB): domain Bacteria; phylum Acidobacteriota; class Terriglobia; order Bryobacterales; family Bryobacteraceae; genus DASQDN01. The sequence goes on from DASQDN010000578.1 coordinate 16,589, forward strand.
CCGTGTATCGTGATGCCCCGAAGGAGAACGGCAGGCAGGGGCCGCGGACGGTGGTTGTTTGTCTTAATCGAGCCGTGCTCTTTTTCCCGTTGCGGCGCAAGGTTTTTGCCGTTTCCCTTGCTTTACGATGGCTCCGGGGACGTTAAACCGTCCACAAGAACTGTCCGGAAACACCGACGCGCACAAAGCAAAACGGCCGGTCGCCTCTTGCGGAGGGACCGGCCGTTTTCTTCTTGCTTGCGGGTAAACTCTACTCAGCTCAAGTGCGGCGTTTCAGAGTCGGACGTTCGTCCTCTTCTTCCTGCTTCTTGCCCTTGCTGTCCTTATCTTCGATGGGCGAGGTGCTACCACCCGGCGCCTTCTTCAGACGGGGACGATTGTCATCCTTGTCGTCGATCTTGCGGCGATTCTGCATCTGCGCCAGCCGCGCCTTCACATCGTTGAACTCCGACGTGGTCACAACGTACTCCGGCCGCGCATCCAGGATCTCCTGAATGTTCTTCTGCGAGTCCTTGATGCGGTCGTCCGTCATCGGATGCGAAGAGAAGACCTTAGCCATCGTGCCCGGCTTCTTCTTTTCCATCGACTGGATCTTTTCGAAGAAGTCGACGAACGAGGTCGGGTCGTAGCCGGCCTTGTACAGGTACTGCAACCCGAGCAGGTCCGCTTCCTGTTCGAATGATCGCGAGAACTTCAGGAACCCGATCGGCACCAGAACGCTGGTGGCCTGACGGATACCATAGCCAGTCCAACCGCCCATGAAGATCAGCGGAATCGAGGCGAAGTTTACCACCTGACCGCGCGTCGCCTGTCGCGTACCGTGACGCGCCGCAATGTGAGCGATCTCATGCGCCATCACGCCAGCGAGTTCGGCTTCGCTTTCCGCCTTCAGGATCAGTCCCGAGTTCACAAAGAAGAAGCCGCCCGGCAAAGCCATCGCGTTCACTTCTTCTGCATCGAGCACTTTGATCGTCACCGGGACCTTCACGTCCGAATTGCGGACTAGATTCTGTCCCAAGCGATTCACGTACTCAGCAATCACCGGATCCTCGATGACCTTGGCCTGACGCTCGATCTCCTGCGCCACCTGCTTGCCCAGCGCGATCTCCTTCTCCAGAGAGTAGAAGTTCACACCCTTGCTGACGTCGCGCTCGCCGATCGAATCAACGTCCTTCTTGTCGTTCTTTTTCTTCTTTTTCTTGGCGTCCGCCTGTTCGGCTGTTTTAGCTTCCTCGTCTTCCTTGGCAAACCCATGCGCCGGGCTAACGGCAAGCATGAGGGCCGCGAACAAACCAAACTGTGCGGCTATGAGGCGCTTCATTCGTGAACTCCTTAACCGAGCCATCCTGCTGACTCTAATATATGCCTGTTAGGACCCCAATGGGACGGGGCTCGCATCAGGCACATATGAACCGTGCTGGCCGAGGGCTCCAATAGCTTTAACGTATAGTCGGAAAGATGGGTTACGAATCTTTCACCAGCCCTGGCGCCACCCCGGCCGCGAACCCGACCGAACCTTGGATCCAGTACCGAAGCGAGTTCCCGGTCACCAAGAATCTGGTGTACCTGAACCACGCCGGGGTTTCACCCTTATGCCGTCGCGCCGCCGAAGCGATGAAGAATCTGGCGGACGATGCTCTCCTATACGGCTCGTACCACTACAGTCAATGGTTAGATGCGTACGAAGGCCTACGGGTCGCAGCGGCTCGGCTGATAAATACGGATAAACGTGAGATTGCCATCGTCAAGAACACCTCCGAAGGCATCGCGACCATCGCTATGGGCCTGAATTGGAAGCCCGGCGACAAAATTGTAGCCTTCCGCGAGGAGTTCCCGGCCAATTACTTCCCGTGGCTGCGGCTGCAGTCGAAGGGTGTTCGGGTGGAGTGGCTCTCAATTACCGACCCTTTGGAGCGGATCGAGGAGGCCACCCGCGGCGCGCGCCTGCTGGCCGTCAGCTTCGTCCAGTACCTGGGCGGATATCGGGCGGATCTGAAGGCGATCGGCGATATCTGCCACCGGCAAGGCGTGTTCTTCTTTGTCGACGCGATTCAAGGTCTGGGCGCGTTTCCGCTGGATGCGCGCTCCTGCCGGATACACGCGCTCGCCGCGGATGGACACAAATGGATGATGGGGCCGGAGGGCTGCGGAATCCTGTACGTGCGCGCCGATGTGCAGGAATCGATCGAGCCGGTCGAGTTCGGCTGGACGAATATTGCGGGCTACAACGACTTCGCGTGTCGTGACATGGCCCTGCGCGCCGACGCCGGACGCTACGAGTGCGGAACTCTGAATACCATCGGCGTCTATGGCTTGCGAGCCGCGCTTGAATTCATCCTTGAAGTGGGCGTTGAGCGGATCGCGCCCGCCGTCCAGAGCTTAGCCGACCGAGTAGCGGCGGCGGCGAAACAACGTGGCTACACGCTATTACAGGAGCGCACGCCCGAGACCGGGGCCGGCATCGTGAGCTTCCGTCGCGAGGACATCGACAGCCGCATGGTGGTGAAGCGTCTGGCCGAGGCGGGATTCATGGCCGCGCCGCGCCAAGGTTGGGTCCGGGTTTCGCCCCATTTCTACATCGATCCCGCCGAGATGGATCGTCTGGCCGAGTCCCTGCCGTAGCGTAAATACAGGATCTGCACGAGTTACCATCTCGTGCCGGCAGACTCTCACAGGAGAATGCCCGCAGCCGAATCCCATGTGGATCGCCGCTACATCGCGATTCTGTGCCTTGCCTCACTATTGATCCTTGTCGTGGGCGTGTGGCTTCGACCGTCGCGTACGCCGCCGCCCGTGCCGTCCGAACTCGAAACGCTGAATATGCAGCTTGCGAGACAGCGGCTCGATTTCGACCGCCGGTCCCTTTTCTTCGCCCGCAAAGCCGAGGAGTTGGCGAAGTCGGCGGCTGAGGTGCGGAGCCGCCCCGAAAGCGCGCCGTTCCGCACGATGGTTCCTGGTGACATGGTTCTCCTGGTTGCTACGGGCTCGCAAGGCGAACTGGTCTGGGCTCCCGCGCAGACCACCGGTCCCGCGGAGACACCCTGCGGCGAGATGATCGCGCAGGAAATTACGACGACCATCGCCATTCCGGTGACGCTTTCGTCTGCCGTGGCGTTCGACCTGGACAACAACCCGGCGGGGCTTGCGCTAACTTGCGGGGATCGCCAGATCCTGACAACACCTGCCACCTTCCGCCAGTGGACAGCGGAGCGCACGCACGAAGCGAATCTCGATTCCTGCTGCGGGCTCCGTGTAACGTCAACGCTTGAGGTGGTCAGCGTCGGGACCGATTCGGTCGTAGCCAAAACCGGTCTGCGAGTCGGCGACACGATCCTGAACGTGGACGCGGCTGCGGTCGCTTCCCGAAGCGAACTACACGGTGCTCTCACTTCATCGCCTCCGCCCACAGTTCTTACGATTCGGCGCGGCGAACGCACTCGTAAGCTGACCATCCGTAGCGCGGTGGCGCCGTGATGAACGAACTCGCGTCACTTGGCTTGATCCTGCTGTTCGCACTATTCGCCGGCCATTTGGTCAAGTTCCTGCGCGTACCCGAGGTTACCGGCTACATCGGCGTGGGCATCCTCGTCGGACCGTACGTATTCGGATGGTTGTCGCACGAGAATCTGCAAACGCTCGCCGTCTTCAGCGAAGTCGCGTTAGGACTGATTCTGTTCTCCATCGGCGGGGTTTTCGAGTTCTCACGAATTCGCTCCAGCGGAAAGGCCATCGCCTGGGTCACAGCGGTCGAGTCGCTACTCGCGGCGGTGTTGGTCGGTGGTGGAATGGTGCTGGCGGGGCAGCCATGGCCGGTCGCGCTGCTCTTAGGAGCCATCGCGGTGGAGACCGCCGCCGCCTCCACTTTGATGGTGATGCGCGAAGGCAACTGCCACGGGCCTTTGACCGACACGCTCACCGGCGTGATCGGCATCAACAACGTCCTATGCCTGCTCGCATTCAGCCTAGTGGCGTCGGGCTTGGACCTTCAGAAATCGACCGTGGCCGTCGGCGGCTTGCACGCCGTGTATGTAGCGGTGTATCCGCTGGTGTGGCAGATTGTGGGCTCACTCGCGCTCGGCTTTCTGGTGGGAGTTCTGCTCGCGATGTGGGCGGCTCGCGTGGTGGAGAAGGGTGAAACCCTCATACTGCTGTGCGGTTGCGTCCTGCTGTGTGTGGGAGTCGCGCGCGTGCTCAGCCTTTCGCCGTTGATTGCGAGCCTAGCTGTGGGCGCCACGATGGTGAACCTGTCCACCGAAAGCCGGCGGCTCTTTAACGCCCTTGGCGAGACCGACCCTCCGCTGTATGCGATCTTCTTCGTGATTGCCGGCGCCGACTTGAATGTAAAGCTGCTCGGGAGCTTGGGGCTGCTGGGCGGGATATACGTTGGAGGCCGGATGCTAGCAAAGTTAGTAGGGCCGTGGGCGGCGGCGCGCAGCACAAATCTACCTCAGACCGTGCGCACTCGATTGGGAATGGCCATGCTGTCGCAGGCAGGTCTCGCAATCGGGCTGACGCTCTCGATCAGCGAGCGCTTCCCTGAACTAGCTCCCGTGGTGAATACGGTCGTGCTGGCGTCCGTAGTCGTGTTCGAGATTATCGGACCGCTGGCAGCAAAGTTCGCCCTGGCGCGCAGCGGCGAGATTCACAACCAGCCGCCCTTAACGGACGCTGCTTTCTAAACCAACCCGCGCGCGAGCAGCCGTGCCGCCGATCTCGGTCGCGCATTCTCCAGCGCTTGCGCGACCCCGCCCAATAGTTCCGCGATTGACGGCGCGCTCGGTAGCGAATAGGTCCTCTCGAGTCCATCACTTGGGCACACACGCACGGTGATGCCGCCAGTGAGATCCTGCGATTCTTCGTCACCGATGCACAGCGTCAACGCATCTTCAACAGCCAGCTCGCGCAGGATGTATTTGATTGCAGACCCCTTATCCCAGCCGATCCGCGGCGTGATCTCAAATGTTGCACGGCCGGAGCACAAGGTGAAGATATCGTCTACGGGTCGAACCACGCTTCGAATGGCATCTCGAACTTGGCATCTGTCGTCTACGGGGCAATCGCGCAGATGCACAGTAGCAGTTACGCGTTTGTTCTCGAGCCTTACGCCAGCCCAAGGCGCTATTGCTTGTTCCATCGCCTCACACAGGCGTGCGAGCTGCGGCGCAAGCCGTTCGGCTTCCGGATGCACGAAGTTGAAGGGTCCCCCCGCGATCTCCAGTCCGTGATTGCCCGCAAAGATCGCGTCGATGGGAAGTCGTCTACGCACATCCGCTACCGAGCGTGCGCTGAGCACAATGACTCTGGCTCGTGGGGCCGCGGCAAGGCGATGCAGAGCCGGTGTGGCGCCATCAATGTCAAAATCCATCGCGATAACGACGGTCCCCGCGACGGCGAGCAGATCCTGAATATCGGTCAAACCAAGGTTCTGTGTCATGCGGCAGAGGCGTGTCGGACACGCATCTCGATGCGATGCAGTTCCTGCATGATCTTGGCGGCCCAGCGATAGATGTTGTTGACTTCGACGGCTGCCCGCAATTGTTCCATTCGGTGTCGGCGTTCCTCAGCAGGCATGGCGATCGCTTTGTGGATAGCTTCTGCGATCTCGTCGGGTGAGTAGGGGTTGATCAATAGCGCGGAGGTCAACTCACGCGCGGACCCGGTGAAGCTGCTCAGGATCAACGCCCCGCTGTTGTCAAAGCGGCTGGCGACGAATTCCTTCGCCACTAGGTTCATACCGTCGTGCAGTGACGTAACGATACAGCAATCGGCCAGGCGGTGCAGCGCCATCATCGACGGCATTTCAACATGACGGTGGATGAAATGGATGGGTTCCCAATCATCCCGCCGCCACTTGGCATTTATGTCTTCCACCAGTTGCAAGGTTTCGCGGTTGAGCCGGTCGTAATCGCCGATGGACGTGCGGCTGGGGACACCGATCTGCGCCATGACGAACTCGCCGACCAATTCCGGGTGACGCTCCAGCAGCACATCCACAGCGCGCAGACGTTCGGGAATGCCTTTGGTGTAGTCGACGCGATCGATTCCGATCCCCAGGGATCGGAAGCGGCCCAGGCGTTTACGCCATTCGGCAATCTCCTGCTCGACGTCTGCTCCATGGGCGCGCG
>DASQDN010000579.1:0-3890 GCA_035634155.1 Bryobacteraceae bacterium
TAGTTCTGCTGCGTCACACCGTTCTGCCGCAGCGTCTGCAGCGTCAAACTCTGGCTGACGCGCTCATAAAACACGCCCCAACCCAGCCGCAGAACTGTCTTTGGAGGACGTCCGCCCGCTTGTCCCTTACCGACGCCCCAAGCGATACCGACGCGCGGAGCCCAGGCGTCCCGATTACTGATGTTCGATTGAATCTCATAGCGCAAACCAAGGCTCAAAGTAAGATTCGGCTTCAACCGCCAGTCATCCTGAATGAACGGCGCGACGTCGGTTAGCGACACGGTCGTCAGCGGCACACCACCTGTCACGGAATACTGCCGCGGGCCACCGCCAAGCAACTTGATCTGGTCGAACGGCAGACCCTGCGCGATCCCCCGCAGCGTCGTCAAATAGGATTCCATCGACGTGAAGGTATAGCTCCCGTTGTAGCCTGACGTCGAGTAGCTGTCCACGTTCGCGCGTCGCACGCGCACGCCGAATCGCGCCACGTGCCGTCCACGCACGTACGACGAGTTGTTGTGAAGCTCAAAATTCTCGTTTACGTTGTAGTTGCTCAGCAGTGTCGCGCCCCCGCCGTTGAACGAGCTCAAGACATTGATCGACGGCGATGACCCATCCCCAATCATGTCGAATCGGCTGCGACTGTATTGAAAGCGTGTCTCATTGATCAGCCGTGTGCCGAAAATCTTTGTCGCCGAGAATTGCGCCGTATGACTCTCGATTTCCGAGTCAATTGCGCGCGAGGCCAGAGTAAACCCGCCAACGCTGGTGTTCTCAGAAACATTGCGATTCACTGAGTAGCGTCCCTGCAGCGTTAAAGTCGGCGTCGCCGCATAATCGACGCGAGGACTCACCATCGTTGTGCGCCTTGGTGTTAATACGTTCTCCACCACACCCACGGGCTCAAACGACGCATTCAGGATTTGCGCGTTCACCAGCGCCGAATCCGCCTGCGTCACGTGAAATGCGTCTACCGTAAACGACGCTTTCTTCCCGATCGGCCCGCCCAAGTTCCCCTGATACTGCCGTTGCTGCGTTTCAGGCTTCGACGGCGCAAAAGGATTGCGCGCGTTAAACGCCGAGTCCGAGAAGTTGAACATCGCGCTGCCCCGCAGCTTATCGGTCCCGGGCTTCGTGAAGATCTCAATCCGCCCCATTCCCGACCGGTCATACTCGGCCGAGAACGGATTCGAATTCATCCGCACTTCCCGGATCGATTCCTTCGGGGGCAACTGCCCGTTGCTGAAGCCATCGATGAAGATCTGCCCGCCATTCGGACCGGACGAAGGCCCTGCCAGCGCTTGCAAATCCGCCCCGAGATCTCCGGGGTTATCGGAAAGAATATTTAGGTCGTCATCTTTCAACACCAGCGCTGAGGCATTGTTCGCCGGGTCCACGTCCACTTGCGCCTGGGCCGCCACTGTGACCTGCTGCCGTTCCAACGCCACTGCGAGCTGAGCTTCCACTGCGGCCATCTCGCCCGCGCGCACATTTACCTTCCTCTCCATCGCTGCAAAGCCCACCGCTGTGATGCGCACGGTGTATTCGCCCGCCGCCAGTCCTGGCACGACAAAGGCGCCGGACTCGTCGCTCTGCGCGGCTTTGGCGACATCGTTCCCACGGGTGACCATAATATTCGCGGCGGGAATGCTCGCGCCGGAAGAATCCAGCACCTGACCCCGAACCCCGCCGCCCGCCTGGGCAAACGAAGACACCGCAACACAAACGAAAAGCGCGCACAGGGCGAGCGTGGCTCTCAAAGGAGTCATAAAGATCGGGTCCCTCAAAGGACGGGTAAGTTGAAGTTAAGGTGGTTCGGACGGACGGGTTGCTGCTACTGAGCGGCTATCCCGCCACCACCCATATCAAGATTCCACGTGCCCAGTGACATTTGTTGCGTCCCGGGCTTCGTAAGGATCGGTTCTACGCCAGCCACCAACGTGATCGCCGTAACGCGATCCGCGGTCGCGCCCACGGTGCTTGAAACAACCACCGCGTCGCCATTCTTCAAATCGGCAAGCGTAATATTTGGACTCCGGTCCAGCATCTGCTGAAAATCCGGCGCCGCGGGCGGAGCGCCGCCCGCACCAGCGGGCTTCGGCGCAGCCACGGTCCTTGCCAACTCAGGATGAACCCTCGCAGCGATCGCCTGCGCGACCGGAGGCGGCAACTTGCGCAAGCTGGAATCCGCATTCACCTTCACGGTCATCGGCTTCTTTGTCTCGATGTTGTTAATGCGCATTTCGCCGGCCTGCGCGTCAATGGCCAGCACCACACCTGCAATCGTCTTAAACGCGCCCGACACAATCTCTTCGGCCGTGATGCTCGTCCCGTCGGCCGACTTGGTCCCTCGAGCCCTTATTTGGTCACCAACCTTAACGTCCGTGAGCTTCGCCGGCTTGGCATCGGCGAACTTCACCGAATCAGGCTCATACCTTCGAATCACTGCATTCGCAGCCGCCGTTACAGTCACTTGGCTCGATCCGGCGAGAGTGCGTGACTTAATGACGATCGAATCCGCCCCGACACTAGTCACCAAGCCCATAACGCCGCGTTTTTCCCAGTCCGCGCGATCCGCAGCCTGCTTCTTGGCGATGTCGCTTTGCGACATCACAACTACTAACGTTGCCGCGACGATTTGGTTCGCCGAAACTCCGCGCGCCAGCACCCGATCACCCACCGCGACATCGCCGAGCGTGATCGAAGCTGCATTCGCAAGACTCGTCTCGCCCGGAGCGACGCGCCGAACGCCGGCATTCGGCAGCACATTCACAGCGACCTCAGCGCCGGCGTCCGTCTTCAACGTCAGCGTCTTGGCGGTCGCATCCAGCTTGATCACTGCCCCCACCGTATTGGTGGGAGCCTGCTGCGCAAACGCTGCGAAAGCAAACGCAAATACACATGCAACCGCGAGCGCTGGCTTTAGCCGCATCCGGTGTTCCTCTCAGGTAAAAAAGATGTCCTTCAAATATACACGTTTTGACGTACGTAAAGTAGGAAACGTTGGTGAAACTGACATAGTTTCAGCAGGACAGGCGCAATCTCCGGCGATCTTCCCGATAGATGTGTGGTAGGCCACACCCGCGCGCGAATCACCGTTTGACTACATCGAAGCCACGCCGCTCTCCCAAGCCCAGCGTCTACTTCCGACGGAGACTTCAATCTCTCCGAGGAGGACACAATGTTTCGAACAGCTTTCGCGCTCAGCATCACAATGGCTATGGCGTCGTCAATTTCCGCAGCAACCATGTCGTACGTGGCGCCCATACTGCCGGTTAACGGCTCGGGAGTCACCGGCATGGCCTCGTTCTCACTCATTGATATGACGTCTCTAACGGTGCACATCTTAGCGTCCGGACTGGAGCCGAACCAAATCCACCCCGCGCACCTGCACGGCAAAGTCGGCCCGGGGGGTATACTCTTGCCCCCTGCTCCGCCGGAAGATCTTGACGGTGATGGCTACATCGAAACTCCTGAGGCCGAACTCGCCGTCGGACCGCCCATCATCCCGCTAGGCGAGTTCCTCGTGCCAGTGTCAGGAATCCTTGACGTCCAGCGCGTCTATGACTTGACCGACCCGGCAACTTTCGGCGGCGGTCCCATCCCAACCGGTTTTCAGCCCTTCGAGTTCATGACCTTCGAGCTTCACGGCATGACTGTCCCTCAAGGCGCCGGACTCGGCACTCCGCACGAAGTGAACGGCACCGGCGGATACAAGATGATGCTGCCGGTCGGCAGTGGCCAGCCCACTCCCGTTCCCGAGGCCGCCACCTCGAGTCTTCTCGCCGCCGGTGCTGCGCTGCTCGCCGTCCAGTTACATCGCGCAAGGCGCTCAAAATCCTAACCTCGCCTTCAACAACCCCGCGTCGCGGGCGCAGTCTCCTGATGCG
>DASQDN010000580.1:0-6519 GCA_035634155.1 Bryobacteraceae bacterium
GCCGGCCTCGTCCTCCACGCCTCCTATGACCGCACCTTCGAAACACCCGCGGTCGAAAACATCCTCCTCGCCTCAGCCAATCGCGTAAACGAACTTGGAGGCGAAGGCGCGTTCCTCCCCTTGCAGCCCAGCCGCGGGCACTTCTTCGAAGCAGGCTTCGCAAAATCCATAGCCGGACGCTTCCGCATCGGCGGCGTAGCCTACCGTCGCGTTATCGGCAACTACGCCGATGACAGCGTTCTCTTCAACACCGGCGTCAGTTTCCCCATCACCTTCGCCAACGCACACATCTACGGTTACGAAGCGAAGCTCGACATGCCACGCTGGGGCATCTTCTCGGCCTCAGCCAGCTACGCAAACATGATCGGCTACGGCCAAACACCCGTCACCGGCGGCCTTTTCCTTGGCGACGAAGCCGACGAACTCCTGGAAGAGCCAGGAACCTTCCCCATCACCCAAGACCAACGAAACACCGTGCGCGCTCGCATTCGAGCCCAAGTCCACAAACGGGCCTGGCTCGCCTTCGCCGGGCGATACAACAGCGGCCTCCCCGTCGAACTCGAAGGCCCTACAGACGAGGAGTTCGTCGAGGCCCAATACGGCCGCAACATCCTCGACAAAATCAACTTCGAACGCGGCCGTGTCCGACCTTCGTCCACGTGGGACATCTCCGCCGGATTCGACCTCTTCAAACACGAGCGCGGCAGCGCTCGCTTTGTGTTCGACGCCCTCAACATCACGGACCGCCTCAACGTGATCAACTTCTCTGGCGTCTTCTCCGGCACCGCGATCGAGCCCCGTCGCTCCTTCAGCATCCGCCTCCAAACCGACTTCTGAATGTCGCGCCGAGTGATAAACTCGCAACAACCAATGCAAGTAACAAGACGGCAAGCGATTGGGATCGCGGTAGCAGCGGCAATGTCGAATCCTGGAACTCCTGCTGCTGCACAACCGGGAACGTCGCGGCCTCGCAACGTGCACTATTACGGCTCCACCGATCCGCTCCCGCGTCAAGTCACACTGCAAGCCGGCGCGCTCACAATGATCTTCGAGCCGGAACTGGCTCAACTCCGCTACATTCGCCTCGGCGACAAAGAAGTCCTGCGAGCCATCTACGCAGCCGTTCGGGATCGGAACTGGGGCACCGTCACGCCGCGCATTTCCAATCTAAAAGCGGAAACAACGGAGAACGCCTTCACCCTTACCTTCGATGTCGCATGCGCCGAAGGAGCGATAGACGTCCTATGGCATGGCCGCATCAGTGGTGACGCGCAGGGCACAGTACGCTTCGATTTCGATGCCGAAGCGCGATCTACATTCCTGCGCAACCGACTTGGATTTTGCGTCCTCCACCCCATCGATGGCTGTGCTGGCCAACCCGTCACAATCGGCAAGTCCGATGGCTCGGTTGAACGAGGGACATTCCCCTCGAACATCTCTCCGCATCAGCCCTTCATGAACGTCCAGTCGATACGCCATACCATTGAACAGGGTGTAGATGCGGAAGTCCTGTTCACCGGTGATGTTTTCGAAATGGAAGATCATCGCAACTGGACCGACGCCTCTTACAAGACATACTGCACGCCTCTGGCTCTGCCTTTCCCCGTCGAAGTGAAGAAAGGCGCCCGTGTGCAACAGTCCGTTACACTTCGGCTGCACGGCACATCCACCCGTGCGAGCAGAACTTCAACCTCACCGGAAGTACGAATCGAAACACGTCAGACCGAAACAACGCCCATGCCTCGCATAGGATTGGGCGCGGCGACACACAGCGTCCCACTAACCACAAGTGAGGCTGAGCGACTCCGCGTATTGCGTCCAGCGCACCTCCGAGTGGACCTTGCGCTCGATCGCGATGGCTGGAACGCGTCACTCGCGCGCGCCGCCCGCGAGGCCAAAGCCATCAGAGCGCCGCTCGAAATCGCAATCACGCTTGGCGACAAGCCTCAGGCGGAGTTAGAGCGATTCGCAGCCGCTTTGCCGCAAATTGAATCGCGACTCGCGCAATGTCTCGTATTCAGCAAAGGACGCCCGTCCACGGACGCTGCCGCGATCGAACTCGCCCGCGGTGTCATCAAGCGTGTCGTGCCTGGCGTCCGGATCATCTCCGGAACCGATGCGTACTTCACAGAGATCAATCGTGCCCGGCCACCGCTCGCCGAGTCGGACGCGATCTGTTACTCGATCAACCCGCAGGTGCACGCCTTCGATAACACCAGTCTGGTTGAGACGCTGCCCATGCAAGGAGCCACCGTTCGCTCCGCCCGCGCGTTCGCCGGAGCCCTGCCGATCGCGGTCACACCAGTGACATTGAAGCCGCGTTCCAACCCCAACGCGACCGGCGTCATCGGCAGCCCGAATGCCGCGGCCGCTCTGCCCGCTCAAGTCGACCCGCGCCAGATGTCGCTATTCGCGGGCGCGTGGACACTCGGCAGCGTCAAGTACCTTGCAGAAGCGAGCGCAGCGTCCGTCACTTACTACGAGACCACCGGCTGGCGCGGCGTAATGGAAACTGCGAAAGGCTCACCCTTGCCCGCGCTCTTTCCATCAAGGCCATCAGAAGTCTTCCCCATCTACCACGTCCTCGCCGACATAGGCGACTTCACGCCCACCGAAGTCATCAGAACCCAGTCGTCCGACCCGCTTCGCGCCGACAGCCTCCTGCTGCGTAAGCCGAACCACATTCGCCTTCTCGTGGCAAACCTCACCGCCGAACTGCAGCAGATACGGATGATGAACCCGGGCTTCAGCAAAGCCGTGCGCGTGACAATGCTGGACGAGCACACCGTCGCGCATGCGATGTCCAATCCTGAAGCCTTTCGCCGCCAGCCCGGCAGCCTTCGCGAGCTAGGCTCAGCCGCAGCGCTCACCATCTCTCTGTTGCCCTATGCATACGCGCGAATCGACCAGGCTTGAAGTCCTGGCATAGAATGGACCGAATATGACGATTAGCCTATTCGGCGCCGGCGGCAAGATGGGATGCCGCATCGCGGACAACCTGGTCAAGACCGAACATGAAGTGCGATACGTCGAAGTCAGCCCCGCTGGTATCGAACGCCTCGCCGCGCGCGGACTGCGGCCCAGTCCGCACGAGACCGCCGTAGCCGAGGCCGACGTGGCAATTCTTGCCTTGCCCGATAACCTCATAGGACGTGTGGCCCCCACCATAGTGCCCGGCCTGAAAAGCGGCGCGATGCTCATTTGCCTCGACCCTGCCGCGCCCTTCGGAGAACAATTGCCCGACCGTCAGGACATCACCTACTTCGTCACCCACCCCTGTCATCCACCGGTGGTCAACGATGAAGTCACTCCTGAAGCCAAGAACGATTTCTTCGGCGGCATCGCGGCCAAGCAGCACATCGTATGCGCGCTGATGCAGGGCCCCGAGTCCGACTACGCCAAGGGCGAGCAAGTCTGCCGCGAAATGTTCGCTCCCGTCATGCGCGCCCACCGCGTCACCGTGGAGCAGATGGCGATCCTCGAACCTGCCCTCTCGGAAACCACCGTCGCCACTTGCATGACTGTCATCCGCGAAGCCATCGACGAAGCCGTTCGCCGCGGCGTTCCGGAGGAAGCCGCCATCGACTTCATCCTCGGTCACATAAACGTGAACATCGGCATCCTGTTCGGCTACATCGGCTCGCCCTTTTCCGACGGCGCCCTCAAAGCCATCGAACGCGGCAAGAAGAAGATCATTCGCGACGATTGGAAAACCGTATTCGAACCGGAAAACGTCATGGCCGACATCAAGGCCATCGTGCACGCCACGACCTCGTCGGCGAAAACATCTTGAGGCTCGGGATTAGTTCCTGGGCCCTCGCCTGGAATATCGGCGTCCCCGGACACCACCCGACAAAGCGACTGGACGCCCACGGCCTACTCGACTTCGCCGCCGAGCACAACGTTGCGGTCGTTCAGATCGCCGACAATCTTCCCCTGCAGGCGCTATCCGACCCCCAGTTGTTGGCCGTGCGCGATCACGCCCGACAACTACAGCTATCCCTCGAGGTAGGAACGCGCGGCATCGCGCCCGCGCATCGATCTCGACTGCTGGAGATCTGCCGCGTCCTCGCAAGCCCCATCCTGCGCATCGTGATCGACAGCGCCAACCACGAACCGGCCGCCGACGAAATCATTGAAAGCTTCCGCCGTGCCCGTCCCGAGTTCGAGGCCGCCGGCGTAAGGCCTGCCATCGAAAACCACGACCGCTTCGACTCCAAGACCTTCGCGCAAATGATTGAGAGCATAGGACCCGAATACGCAGGAATCTGCTTGGATACGGTGAACTCGTTCGGAGCCCTCGAAGGCCCCGACATCGTCATCCGGACACTGGCGCCCTATACGATCAATCTGCACGTCAAGGACTTCGTGGTCCGTCGCCATCCCTCGTTGATGGGCTTCGAGATCGTCGGCGCCCCGGCTGGCCGCGGCCGCCTCGACATCCCCGCACTTCTCAGCACCATACAACAACACAACCCCGCTTGCACGGCCGTCCTGGAGCAGTGGCCTCCTCCTCAATCCGAACCGGACGCCACGGCCGCCATGGAACGCGAATGGGCCGTCGAAAGCATCGCGTACCTCCGCAAAGCCATTGGAGAGTAACTACCCACCACAATATATGGTGGACCCTCTACGAACAATTCAATAGATCGTGCCCCACTCCCTTTACAAGCGCCGGAAAAGGGATTAGTATGGTCTGCATCCCCCGAGACGCGGGAGTTCCTTCCGGGACGCCCGCGCGAGACTGTATTTCACCGGAAATGGGGAGCACCCATTGCTCAAGCTCAAGCGTGTTGAACTCCAAGGGTTTAAGTCCTTCTGCGACCGTTCGGAGATGCGCTTCCATGGCGCTGGCATCGCAGCCGTAGTCGGCCCCAATGGCTGCGGCAAATCCAATCTGAGCGACGCAATCAGTTGGGTCCTGGGCGAACAATCAGCCAAAAGCCTCCGCGGCAGCCGCATGGAAGACGTCATCTTCGCCGGCACCCGCGACCGCAAGCCCGTCGGCATGTCCTCGGTCACCATCACCATGGTCGACCCCGCAGTCCACGCCGAGTTCCCGCTCCCCCAAACCAACGGCAACGGCCATGCTGCGACACCCGGCAATGGAAATGGAAACGGCAACGCCGTGGCGAACAACAAAGAGGAAGAGATCACCATCACTCGACGCCTCTACCGCTCCGGCGAAAGCGAGTACCTCATCAACGGCCGCCAAGCCCGCCTACGCGACATCCAGGACCTCTTCATGGGCACGGGCCTCGGCCCGGAAAGCTACGCCATCATCGAGCAGGGCCGCATCGGCCAGATCCTCAGCACCAAGCCCCAGGACCGCCGAGCCGTCATCGAAGAAGCCGCCGGTATCACCCGCTTCAAGACCAAGAAGCGCCTCGCGGAAGCCAAGCTCGAATCGGCCAAAGCGAACCTCACCCGTGTCTTCGATATCCTCGAAGAAGTAGGCCGCCAAGTAAACTCCCTCAAACGCCAGGCCGCCAAAGCCAAGCGCTATGGCGAACTCAAAACCGAGCTCGTCTCACAACTCCGCATCGCCCTTTCCGGCCGCTTCCGCATGCTCGAACGGGAGCTAGCCAAAATCGCTCTCGACCTCAACGTAGCCACCGGCGAGTTCCAAAAGCTCAACACGGAGATCGCCGAAAGCGAAAAGCAGCACGGCGCAGTCCAGGAACACACTTACGCGATCGAAGCCAAGCTCACCGAAGCTCGGAAGCAGCTAGCCGAGTTCCGCGTCGAAGCTGAGCGCGTGCGCGGCCGCCTCGAATCCCAAGCCCGCCAGATCGCCTCCATTGAAGAGCGCCTCACCCGCGGCCAAAACGAGACGCAGGAACTCGGCAAGCGCTTTGAACAACAACAGTTTGAGTTCGCACAGCACAACGATCGCTTGAAGGAACTCGACGGCTCATCCGAGCAGTCCCGCCGAGCCCTACTCCTCAAGAGCGAAGAGCGTGACCGCTCGCAGAATCAACTCCGCGAACGCGAGCGCGGCATGGAATCCGCCCGCCAGCAAGTCTTGAAGCTCCTCGGCGAAGCATCCACGCTGAAGAACCAGCTCGCGCAGATCGACCAGTACCTTGTCGGCATCAACCGCGACGTTGAGCGCATCCAGCGCGACGAAGCCTCCGCCGCCAACGATCGCGAGCGCCTCGAAGCCCTCAAAGCCGAGCTCACGCAAAAGCAATCCGTACGCCAGCTCGAACTGCAGAACACGGTCGAGCAGCGCCGCACCGTAGAAGAAGAGCTCTCCACGCGTAAAGCGAAGGCCGCCGAGGCCCGCCGCAAACTCGAAGACCTCCGCGGTGAAACTTCCCGCCTCAAAGCGCGACGCGATTCGCTCGAAGAAGTCCTTTCTCATCGCTCGTATACAACCGAATCGGTGAAGCGCCTCTTCAAGGCAGTCGAGAAAGGCCAAGCCAAAGACTTCGCTCCCATGGGTGTCCTGGCAGACTTCGTAGAAGTCGACCCCGGTCACGAAAAGGCGGCTGAAGAGTTCCTTCACGAAGAACT
>DASQDN010000581.1:0-7160 GCA_035634155.1 Bryobacteraceae bacterium
TGATCAGCGGTTCGTTAAGGTAGGCCTGAGCGTACAATTATCCGGCCAACTTGGACACGCCATAAGCGCCCAAAGGATGGGTCCGGTCCTCTTCGACATAGGGCCGACCCAGGGTGCCGTCGAAAACGTAATCGGTCGAGAAATGCACCAGTTTCGCATCGGACTGCCGGCATGCAAGCGCGATGCTCCTCACGGCTAATGCGTTGCCGGCAAATGCCGCTTCCGGCTCCTTCTCCGCGACGTCCACCATGTTGTAGGCGGTTGCATTCACCACCAGGTCGGGATTGGCCGTGGCTATGGTGTGTTCCACCGCTTTGGCGTCCGTCACGTCAACGTCCTTACGTCCAAAAGCCGTGACGTTATGACCGCGGCCTGTGAAGACACGTACCAGTTCGCGGCCCAACTGCCCGGCCTTTCCAAAAACGATAACCTGCATGCAAGTCCAAAGATATCATGCGCGTTTTCGGCTACAAGTCGCGCAGAAATCTTATAGCAGTGCAGAGCCGCTAGAAGTGGTATCGTTTGCTGATACTGCGGACTTGTCCCAGGAGGCATCGTAGGATGCGATTTTTCTGTTGCCTCGCCCTGATGCTTGCCGTCGCGAATTTACCTGCGGCAAAGGCCCAAACTTCCGATGTTTTCCAGGCGGTTCGTCGCGGTGACATTGGCTCCCTCAAAGCCCGAGTTTCCAAAGAAGAGCTAGCGGCGCGAGATCGTCGTGGCGCTACGCCGTTGATGCATGCGGCTGCGTTCGGAACCGCGGAGATGGTGAAGATACTGCTTCATGCGGGCGCCGATGTGAACGCGCGCAATGACTCGGACGCGACTGCGTTATTGTGGGCGGCTCGGCAGCCCGAGAAGGCTCGACTATTGATTCAAGCCGGCGCAGATGTGAATGCCCGCTCCAAGCAAGGTCGAACGCCGCTGATGGTGGCTTCGCTTCGCAGGGGGAATGTGCCGACTGTTGCCTTGCTGCTGGAAAAGGGCGCCGATGTCCATGCCAAAGGGAATCGGCCCGGGTTTACGGCGCTTCGACTTGCCGCCGGAGCCGGAGACGCCGAGATTATGCGCCTGCTGATTGAAAAAGGCGCCGACCCGGATGCTAAGGACATCGGCGGCGGTACTCCTTTGTTTGCAGCGGCGTCTTCGGGCAATGCAGACGCAGTTCGCCTCCTGCTCGCGAAACATGTAGATGTCCATGCCGCGGGATCCTTTGCGCCCCCGCAGCGGAATGGACCCATGGGCTTTCGCATGTTGACGGCTCTTCACGGCGCCGCGGGGACGGGATCTGCCGAGATGGTTCGCGATCTTCTGCAGGCTGGCGCCAAGGTGGATGCGCGGGACGCTCGGGGACTGACTCCGCTTTTCTTTGCGGTCGCCACCGAATATCCGTCGATTGACCTCATTCTGGCGTTGATCAAGGCGGGCGCCGATGTAAACGCGAAAGATCTGGTGGGCGAGACACCGCTCGATTGGGCAGAGAAGTTCGGCTACCCGTCGGTGCTCACCGCATTGCGAAAGGCAGGCGCAAAGCGGGGATTACCGTCCGAGCGTCCGAAGCTCGTCCAAAGCGAGCGGCCGCGGCCGATGCAGGCGCTTGCTCGTAGTCTTCCCCTGCTGCAAGCTTCGAGCGCACAGTTCTTCAAGAGGAGCGGATGCGTTGGCTGTCATCACCAGCCGATGATTGCCCGCGCGCAGGCTGTGGCGCGAGCGGCTGGTATTCCCCTCGACGAAGACGCCGCGAAGGAGCAGTTGCTGCAGATGCGAGCCCAGTGGGTTTCGTTGCAGGAAGAGTTTCTGCAGACTTTGAATCCGGGTGGCGGGGCGAATCGCCTGTCCGAAAATCTTCTTGGGCTGAAGGCTGCGAGCTACCCTGCTGACACGATCACCGACTCGGCCGTCGTAGATCTAGCCGACTCCCAGGAGCCGGAGGGTAACTGGCTGGCAGGCGAAACCCAACCTCGGCCTCCGATCGCGGAAAGCGAATTTGCGGCTACCACCCGCGCGATTCAGGCGCTCCGCGCATACATGATCCCGGCGCGAGAGCAGGAGTTTGCCCAACGGATCGCCCGCGCGCGTGCCTGGTTGCTTCGCGCCGAGCCGATCACGACCGAAGACTTCACGATGCGGCTGTGGGGGCTCGCGTCGTCCGGAGCATCCGGCGCTGATGTGAAGAGCGCGACCAAAGCTCTCCTTCGACTGCAGCGGCCTGACGGCGGATGGGCGGCGAACGAGCACCTGACGTCCGATGCATACGCGACGGCTGGCGCATTGGTCGCGCTCATCGATTCGAAAGGACTTCGCTCGACTGATGCGCCGTACAAGCGCGGTGTTGATTATCTGCTGTCGACGCAGTATCCGGACGGGTCCTGGTATGTGCGTAGTCGAGCGATCAAATTCCAGCCGTACTTTGAGAGCGACTTTCCATTCGGCCACGACCAGTGGATCTCCACTGCGGCAACCGCATGGGCCGTTCAAGCCATCGGCCTGGGACTGGAAGCGCCTGCTGCTTCGCCTGCTGCGCGTTAGCCGGCGACCTTCGCTTTCCGGGCTGCAGCTTTTGCTTTGAAGTGCTCGGCGACTTCGTTTGCGCGGAACTTGGCAAGGTGTGCAATCAACTTCACCGGAACTCGCCCGTTCAACGGAAAACGAATGGTGCCCTTGTGGCTCAGTTCGTAGGAAGCAAGTTCATTCTTGAAGGCTTCGCACATCGCCGGACCCGCGGGGTAGATGGAGTAGTGCTCCTTCCACCCCGCGAAGAAAATGACCACTCGCCCGTTTAATTTGAAAGCGGGAATTTGGTAAGAGATCACTTCCTCGGCCTGCGGCAGGGCTTTGCGAATCGCGCTGCGCACCCGCTCCAGCGCAGCTCGCGAGGATGCAGGTTGTAAGGCAATGTAGTCGTCGATGGTCTTGTAGGCTGGACTAGCCATAACAATATGCCCATCGATTGTGCCACATCGGAGGGCGCGTTAAATGGTCGCGAGCACCTGCTCCAACCGGTCGTAGCCTAGAGACATACCGTCGGCCATACCCGTCTTCAGCACGCCGTCCCGAGCTTCCTTGGATTCGTACTCCACCGTAAGCGTAAGTCGCGTACGTCCCGCGTTTTCGGTGAGCACGGTAGTGTCAATCGCGTTGCCCGGGTACCACGATTCGTCGAAAGCTTCCGTCGCGACCAAGCGCTCGGGAGCAGATATCTCCTGAAACTCGCCGCCCATGGCCATCGTTTTGCCATTTTGATGGCGCCAGCCGTATCGATACTTCCCTCCAACTCGCAGGTCAATCTCACAAACGTCCATCGACCATCCGTCGGGTCCGAACAGCCAGCGCTTCACGAGATCTGGCTCAGTCAGGGCTTGGTAGACAAGATGACGGGGAGCATTGAAGTCTCGGGTCATTACGATCTCGCAATCGCCGAATAGTTCCACCGTTAAAGCACGCATGGGCTTTTTGATTGCAGGTTTCATCGTTTCTTCCTTTTCTCTTGGGTTTTCAATTCGTCGAGCACGGCGTCCAGGCGCTGATAATTTTGCTCCCAAAGCGCGCGATACCGATTGAGCCATTCGCTCGCGTCAGCTAGCGGCTTTGCCTCAAGGCGCCGCGGCCGTCGCTGCGCGTCGATTCCGTGGGAGACGAGGCCCGCCTGCTCCAAGACCTTCAGGTGTTTGGAAATGGCGGGCTGGCTCATCCCGAACGGCTCGGCCAGCTCATTTACGGAGGCTTCGCCTTGCGCGAGGCGGGCTAGAATCGCTCGCCGCGCGGGATGGGCCAGCGCGGCGAACGTTGCATCGAGGTTCAGGTTCGTGTACATAGCCTATAGGTTATATAACAACTATAGGATATACGTTCGTGGAAAGGATTGCAAGACCAAACTGGAAGTGTCTGGAGCGTAGAGAATCCTTGTCTTGGATTCGTAACTTGCAAAATAGCCAGGGCTTCAGAAAAAATATCTTGATTTCTTAGAACTATATCCTCTATAGTTCGGTAGTCCCTTTAGACAAAGGCCGCTCACGTGAAGATCATGTTCTGGAATATCTTCAAGCTTGGAAGCTCCAAGTTGAAGAATAAGATGAACCAGGCTGTCATAGCCAATAATGGCCTGGGCAACACAGCCCTGGATTACATCGTCAAGGTGGCTACCGGAAACGCTGTATGGAACAACGCGACGACAACTACTCCCGTTGACGTGTTGGTTGTTGTTGAACTGGTTTCCGGCGGCGCGACGAAAGGAAATCCAGGGACGGGGTCCTGCCTTCGGTCCCTGAATGCAATCAAAGCAGCTATGAACGGCACTACGACGGCAGCTTACCGGTACGATTACGTCCCGCCTCTGGTGACCGGCTATCACGAGACTGTGGGAGTACTTTACAACAATAAATCCCTTACGTATGTAAGCAACGCCGCCATGCGCAACGCAGCGAACAATTTCCTTCTGCCGCGTACGCCTTTTGCCGCAGCGTTCACAGTCATCGGAACGAACCCGCTGCGGGCTCTGAATGTCGTAGGCATCCATGGGCCCACTTCGAATCCGACAACCTTGGACTACAAAGACGCGGTCGCGTTTACGAACCAGCTCAGTCAGATCGCACAGTTGAATCAAGCAGCGCTGAATCCTAAGCAGGACACCTGCATCGGCGGTGACTTCAATTGCGATCCCCTGAACACTTACAAGTCCGGTAATGGGGCCAAGGCCCCCAAAGTTACTGCCTTCGCCGATTTGACCGGGTCCTACAACTACAGCATCACCCTCGCTAATAACACGCTGACAAGCATTCGCGACGCTATGGACAACAATCAAGTGCCGCCCGCAAACTACCTCAGTCAGCCCTACGACAACATCGTCTTCCGGCTACCTTCTCAAATCGCGAATCCTCCTGTGAGACGCGTGAATCTTATCGGAAACGCGGCCGTCTTCGGCGCCAGTCCGGTCGCGGCGTTTAACGCTGCCCGATCCATCAGCGACCACCTTCCTCTCACAATTGAGTTCTAAGTTACCCGCGCTTTGATGCGCGTCCGAAGAGTATGTAAGACGTCGTATTGTCGCTGTTGAGCCGTTCAAAACAGACTGGGGGGAGCATTCGATGGCGTCCTGGAAATTCACCGATGATTAT
Organism: Bryobacteraceae bacterium; assembly: GCA_035634155.1. Taxonomy (GTDB): domain Bacteria; phylum Acidobacteriota; class Terriglobia; order Bryobacterales; family Bryobacteraceae; genus DASQDN01. The sequence continues at coordinate 5,115 of DASQDN010000581.1, forward strand.
GGAGCGAAGTACCCGGCGCTGCAATCCTCGGTTCTGAGTTTGCTGGTGTTCTCGGACCATACCTTGACGGGCACTGCTTTTGTGGGGACTCTCGACGTCGGTGCGAGCGGAGCGGCACTCGCGACGCTGGGCCAACTCCTGAGTGTTTCTTCCATCGCTGTCAGCGGCCAAGTCGCCGATTCGGGCAGCACCTTCTCAGTGGCACTGGCTTCCACAGATGCAGGGACATTTCGCGACGGCATCGCCGCGAGCATTCCTCTAATCGGAAAACAGGTAACTGCCGCCAGCATGTCCGTGAACACCGTAGCGGCAACAACTGACTCTTCGGATGCGGGGCCGCAGAAGGATGACCTCGATCTCAGCGTCACCCTCACCATCGGAAGCAGTTCGCTCGTGCTCACCAGCGTGGTCCCCATGCACGGTGGTTTGTTCACCATCGATGGAACCTTCGACAACGTCGGTGTCGGGCTGGACGACCTGAAGTTTTTGATGGGGAGTCTCCAGGCCGGCGATCAATGGTTTCCTTCCACACAACTCGGGCCGTACTACTCAGGCGGGGCGAAGCTAAGTCTCCTCGGACTGGATCTCACGATCAACGTCAATCTGTCGCCGTTCACAGTCACTGTTGTCTCCGTCACTGTCGGTATCGGGCTGACTGGCATCAATCTTATGAGTCAGAAGCTATATCTGAATCCTCTTGGTGTTTGGGTAACGGTTGAAGACCCTGGCGGCAGCGCCAGCGTGGGATGGGCGCTGGAGGGCGCCATTGTGCTTTGCAACTACGCCCGGCCAGGCGATTTCAAGAACCCCGACTTTGCTTTCGATTTCGACATGGATTTGACGAATTACTCAATCTCAGGCCAGCTTGAGAATGCGGACGCCCTGAGCATTAACACCATGTTGCAGGACTTGCTGGGGCAGGGCACAAGTGTCGGACTCCCGACCGCGCTGACAATCGATAAGTTCGACTTCGCCGCGGCAGTGGACAAGAATAGCGGCTCGGTATCCGACTTCTCTACCGATCTCGCAATGTCCGGCGGATTTGGACTTTTTGAGACGCTCGACGTCGAAGAGATCAGCATCTCGGTGGCATACAGCGCATGAGCACGACGCAGTTCTCCTTCAAAGCGAAAATCAAGGTCGGTGAAGAGATCGTCCCGTTGATTTCCGAGGTCGTCGTAGGAACCGCGGACGCCCAGGGCGGCGTCGCGAACGGTTTCCTCTTCAAACTGGATATAAAACCCGAGGATCCGCCCCTCTTCATCAATCTGGGCGACATGATTGCCTTTATCGAGAACAAGCTCGGAGCCGGCGCCGGAACGCTGTCGCAGAACCCTAACCTCCAACTGCTGGAACAGGCCTTTCCCGACTACATAGGCGGATCGAGTCCGTTCACTTCTCAGAATCAAACCCTCATTCAGATTCAGTCCTTCGAGTTGAACTCGACGACTAAGGAGTTTCTGTTCTCGTTCAGTGTCGACGTTCTGAGCGCAGACCCGACTCAGGGCTTGATCTCGCTTCCTGCGGAACTGGCTAGTTGGGTGACCATCAAGAACCTGGCGATTTCGTTTTCCGCAACTTCCTCCTCCTGAAAAGATCCGCACACATGGCCACAACCGTCGACCTTACTCTCGGGCTGAATCTCACCGTCGGATCGGTTCCCGTTTCGCTCCAAGCGGATATCAACAGCAGTCCCACGCAGACGGTTTATACCTTCGATGGGTGCATTCAGGAAGCGGCGATCCCGCTGGGGCGCTTCATCAGCTTTGTAGGCTCGCAATTCAACGTCGCGGTCGCACTGCCACCCGAGCTCAACCTGGCGGCCGAGATCGACTACCTCGTCGGGCAAGTCATCTACACGAAGCCGACCACCGGCAATGCAAAGACGGAACTGGGCGTTTCCGGCAAGTTCGATCTTACGGTGGGAGCCGACAAGTTCTCGCTTCAGTTCTACGCGGACGTCATGATCGAGGACCCCGCGCCGACTACGGGAAACCTATACGTGGTCGGCGCCGCGATCGATACTGAGTTGAGTTTCGCGAACCT
>DASQDN010000582.1:0-5047 GCA_035634155.1 Bryobacteraceae bacterium
CGAGGAACTGCTGCGCCCGCGGAAGATACGACGCGATTGGGAGCAGCCCTTGCGACCCGACCAGCCCCGCGGCCTGCACTCCGAACGAAACGAACCCAATTAGCCAGATGACCGCGAGCGCCTTCACAAAGAGCCACTCGGCTATGCGGTGTGTGGCGGGCTCCAGGGTGTGGCCGAACAGCAACGCGGTGACGCGGTAAGCAAAGTTTCGATGGGCGGCGATGAACCGATAGAACGCCTCCGTAATCCATGCGAAGCCGGGCAGATGCCGGTACATCCACAGCATCCAGCGCCGCCGGTCGCCGAAAGCCAGCGTTCGAAGCACAGCCTCGGCGCCCTGATAAACGTGCCCATCGGGCAACACCAATTGCACCGAGCGCTTGAAGTTGTCAGGTGGGATTTGCGGATACTGCAGGCCGACTTCCTGCGAAGGCGCATACTCCACCGCATCTCCCGTGAGGTGCTTCCAGTAATCGATCCAAATGCGACAGAAGCTGCATCGGCCGTCGAAGATGAGGAGCGGCTTGCGCGCATCCGCCATATTTTGAGGGTCTCACGCCGTTGCGGTGAGCCGCTTCTATAGGCAGAATCCGCTTTGTCAAGTGGAGGCGATATGCGCATTAGTTTTCTGTCATTGGCAATGGCTCTTGTAGGAGCTATCTCCCTCACCACGGTTTGTCACGCTCAAGGCACGCCAGACTTCACTCCACCTACAGCGTTGATCCGCGCCATCATGCAAGGCAATTCAGTTGAAGCCAAGCGCCTCTTGTCGGCGGGCGCGAATCCGAACGAGGGCTTGATGATCGGCGGCACTCCGCTGCTGCTGGCGATCATGCAGGGCCAGTTCGACACAGCGCGGGCACTCATCCAGAAAGGGGCGGATGTTAAAGCGCTCGACCGCGCGGGGTCGACAACGCTCATGTGGGCCACGGCGAACGAGATCGGAGATGCGGCTTTCGTGAAAGAACTGCTCGCGCTCGGCGTCGACCCAACCATCAAGAACAAGCTTGGTGACGACGCGTTGACCTGGGCTATGCGGCGCGGGCACACTCCCGTGGTGGAAGTGCTGAAACAGCACGGTATGTCGCCCAACACCATGATTCGCACGGCCGTGGAGAGGTCGATCGCATTGCTGCAAAAGAGCGGCCCCGAGTTCTCCAAGGGCGCGACATGCGCTTCCTGTCATCATCAGTCTTTGCCGCAGATGGCGTACGGGCATGCTCGCGAACGTGGATATGCGGTCGATGCGACGGTATCCGAGCAGCAGGTGAAAGCGGTCATCGCGATGTACAGGCCCGTACGCGAGATGATGCTCGCCGGCAAGGAGAACCTGCCTGACCCGCCGATCACTGTCGGGTATGCACTGCTCGGTTTAGCTGCCGAAGGCTACAAGCCAGACTCCACTACGGAAGCTATGGCGCACCTGATCGGCCTGCAACAGAACGAAGATGGGAGCTTCCGTGTGCTTCCGGCGCGGCCTCCGATGGAATCCACACGTGTCACGGGTACGGCCCTCAGTATCCGAGCCCTGCAGTTGTACGGCAAGGACGCGGACGAACGCATCCGCCGGGCGACCCATTGGCTTCGTTCCGTCAAACCAGCAACCAACGAGGAGCGTACGATGCAGTTGCTCGGCCTTGCCTGGGCGAAGGCGGCAGGTCCCGAAGCGAAAGCGGCGGTGAAGGGGCTCATCTCGGAGCAGCGGGCAGATGGTGGCTGGGGCCAATTGGCCAATCTTGAGTCGGATGCCTACGCGACCGGCCAGGCGCTTGTAGCGCTCCAAGCTTCAGGAATTGCGCCATCGCACCCCGCGTTTCAACGCGGCGTGGCATTCCTTCTCCGGACGCAACGGCCCGATGGCTCGTGGCTGGTACGAAGTCGTTCCTTCCCGTTTCAGCCGTACAAGGAGACCGGCTTCCCGTACGGCAAGGATCAGTGGATCTCGGCGGCGGGCACGAGTTGGGCGGCAATGGCGCTTAGCTTGGCCGACACGCCGCAAACGCCCGGTCCTCAAATCTCCCAGGTGCGCTAGTTCCCCCCTTGAACTTGGCGGGTGGGCTCGACGTGTATCATAGTTAACCTATGAGCACGGCGGTTCCATCCGCCGTCTTTTTTGCGCAGTATGGCCACCGTTTGGATTACTTTCGCGACCGAGGACAACGCCGAAGGCGTGATCGATTACCTCGCGCAGGAGATCTCGCGCTGCGGCTGGAAAACCCGGCTGCACCCGATGTTTCCCGGGGAGGACGAGAAGATCGACCGGCTGATGCCCGCCTTCCTGGCTCGACCGGAGCAGAGCGATGCGTGGATTCTCTTCGGATCTGCCGCGGCGTTGGCGCATGGTCGTGCTGCCCGCATCGAAGGAGCGATTCAGAGAGCGCTCGGGGCGCGAGGCGAGTTCACTGCGGTCGGATTATTCCCCGGAGCCCGCGATGAACGCTTGCAACTGTCACATACGGTGGGCGTTCACGATGCCGATTGGCGACAGCAGCTCGGGGATGCTCTTGGGTGCGATATCGCTGAAGCCGCGGATGGCGTGTTGCCTCCCTATCTCGCAAACGTGAACGTACTGTCGGGCGGCGAGTATCGCTATTCTTTTGAATGCCGTCCGAAGATGGGACGTTGGGACGCGTTCGTGTTTGCCGTCCCGCCGGAAGACATGAAGCGCGTCGCTCCGAAGATCGCGTTTGAAGAGGGCGTGGAAGAAGGCTTCAGCGACGACGCTGAATGGTACTTCCAGCTCGCGCGCAGGGTAGCGACTGCCGCGAATGGCTATTCGGTGTTGTTGAAAGACCTGCCCAAACGCCTGGCTTTCGGGCAGGAAGGTCTCGACCAAGCAGTCATCCTGGAACTTCGTCCCAAAAACTAACCTAAGTGCTCCGGGCGGAGCGGCGCTGTCGAGCCTGCTTCAGGATGAGTTCACGCCTTCTGCGCAGCTTCACCTGATCGTCTACCTTGTGCCAAAACTTGCGGAAATACAGCATCGCCGAGACCACACTCAGGATCACGACCACCCACATGCCCAGCAAGGCCGTCGCGTGCAGCTCGGGCCAGCGCATGCTCAGGAACAACAGCGTGATCGCCGCGACTTGAGAGACCAGCTTAGCCTTTCCGAAGTCGCTCGCCTGGATGATGTAGCCTTCCGCTGCCGCGATACTGCGCAGTCCCGAGATTGCGAATTCGCGCGCGATGACTACGATCGTCATCCATGCGGGAACAATTCTCACCTGCACCAAGGCGATCAGCGCTGAGGATATCAGCAATTTATCGGCGATCGGGTCGAGCAGCGTGCCTACGGTTGTGATCTGTCCCCAGCGTCGTGCCAGGTATCCGTCGAGGAGATCGGTCCCCGCGGCCATAAGGAAGATGGTGAGGGCCAGCATCTCATTGCTCAGCGTGACGAAACCCAGATTCACGTCGAGCGGGCCCTGTACAAGCGCCGCTACCAGCAAAGGGACGAAGAAGATCCGAAGCAGCGTTAGGGCGTTCGGAAGGTTCATCGCTCGGGCGCCAGGAACTGGATCAAACGGCGCTTCACCGACTCCGGAACCTCCGCTTCGATTTCAGAGTAGTCGTCGTCAGCCCGCTTGCTGATTACGCGAGCGTACTCGTGCAGTGTGTGAATGGCGGCGCCCTCGGCGTGCGGGATTCGGAACCGGGCCCTTGTGACGGGGTCAACGGGCAACAACAAGTCGATGCGCCGGAGCAACTCGGGAATACCTTCGCCGGTCAGGGCGGAAATGATCGCAGGGGACGGGACGCCTCGCTCGGTCGCCAGGCCGCCGATCACGCGATTGGTTACAGCGGCAGGATCGGATTCACCCGGAGGCAGCCGATCCAGCTTGTTCAGGACGACAATCTGCGGCGTCTGCTCCGCGCCAATCTCTCGGACCACATCGAGCACGTGACGCGCGTATTCGGGCGCTTGCTCGGCCGAGGCATCCACGACATGGAGAAGGAGCGCCGCTTCGGTCACCTCTTCCAGCGTGGCCCTAAAAGCACGAACCAATGTCGTCGGCAAATTGCGGATGAAGCCGACGGTGTCACTTAACAACACTCTCCGGTTGGAAGGGAGAGTGAACTGCCTCACCGTGGGATCGAGCGTGGCGAACATGCGCGCGTCGGCCATGACGCCCGCGCCGGTGAGCCGGTTGAACAACGTCGACTTGCCCGCGTTTGTATAACCCACGAGGCTGACGGTAGCCAGGGGCACGGACTGGCGCTGCCGACGTTGGATGCCTCGGCCGGCGCGCACGGACTCCACGCTTTCTTCGATTTTGGAGATCCGCTGCTGGATCTTCCGCCGATCCATTTCGAGCTGCGTTTCGCCCGGACCTCGTGTACCGATTCCGCCGCCGAGCCGCGACATCTGAATGCCGCGTCCGGCCAGCCGCGGCAGTAGGTAATTGAGCTGCGCCAACTCGACCTGCAACTGACCTTCGCGAGTGCGCGCGCGCCGCGCAAAGATGTCGAGGATCAGTTGCGTCCGGTCAACCACCTTGCACTCCAACTCGCTTTCGAGATTGCGCTGCTGGGTAGGAGTCAGTTCACGATCGAAGATGACAACGTTTATGGATGCTGCCTTGACTTGGTCGGCGAGTTCGCGCACCTTTCCCGAGCCGATCAGAGTGGAGGCCTGGGCCGTATCCCGCGATTGCAGGACTTGATCGATCACCTCGGCGCCCGCGCTTTCAGCGAGTACCGCGAGTTCCTGCAGAGATTCTTCGACTGACGTCAGGGTCTCGGACGAGGAGGCGGCTGACCGCGAAGTCCGCCCCTTCAGGTCCAATCCGACGAGGATGGCGCGCTCGAGAGGGGCTGCTGGCAAAGGTTTGATTTACTCCTGGCTCGTATCCGCGCTGGAAGGCGGCATCAGCGGAGCGGGTCCAGGGGCTCCGGGCGCGGGATGAGGTCCCGATGAATGGCTGCTTTTCGAGATCACAACCGTCGAAATTGCGTGTTTAAAAATCAACTGTTCCTGGTTGCTTGCCTCAAGGATGACCGAGTATTTATCGAAGCTCTTGATTCGGCCGGAAAGCTTCACGCC
>DASQDN010000583.1:0-2468 GCA_035634155.1 Bryobacteraceae bacterium
CCTTGCAGCAGGTCATCGTTTATCGCCGCACAAGGACGACCCCCTCCATCCCGCGCCGCATCTAACAACGGCATACACCCGACCCGCGACACGAAGGTTAAAGGTGATGTAGAGAAGACTATCAACAAGAAATTCTTATCATATTTATAACGCCCGATAATGTTAATTTATGTAAAAGTAGATGGCCGAACGACCAAGCTCACCTGCCCGGCCCGCCCCAGGGGGCTATGCGTCACGAAAAGCCGTCATGCGGGCTGGGTCAGGTGTAGCGCCTGGTTCGGCCTGCCTGCCCGGAGCCCTCAGCGGGTACGCCGGGCTTATTTTGGCTTTTGCGGCTTCGCATCGAAAAAGTCGTTCACCATCGGGACGATAACGGGCATGCGCTCCATCAGCGTGACGTGGGTTGTGTTGGGCAATACGGCCAATCTCGATGCGGAGCGCGGCCGCAGGTCGCCGTAAATCTCCTCGCCCTTCAGGCGGAACATTTCGGCGATGTGCTCGAGCCGTACGCCGTCGGCATCGCCGTGGATGAAAAATATCGGCGCTTTGGTGGCCTTGAGTTTGTCGGCACCGAAGTCGAACGGTTTCAAAGCCATCGCGATGACGCGCTTGACGAAATTCGGAAATTCGTCCGCCGTCGGGCTCAGTTTCTTGTATTCGGCTTCGATGGGCGAGCCTGCGAATAGTTCGGGAGTGAGCTTGGAGATCGCGTCGAGCCCTTCTTTGACAAAGCCATCCTGGCGGAATCGGGCGGAAATGCTGACGACCTTGCGCACTTTTTCCGGATGGCGGATCGCACACTGCATTGCGACGCCGCCGCCCATGCTGTAACCGATGAGGTCCGCGCTTGGGATTTTGAGGTGATCGAGCAACGCAGCCACATCGTCAGCGAGGTTTTCATAACTGAACTCGCGGTCGATGTCGGCGGTGCGTCCGTGGCCCTGCATCTCGATGGCAATCACTTTCCGCGTCTTAGAAAGTTCGCTGATCCACTGCGTCCAGTTGTTTGTAATGGTCATGAATGAGCCGTGGAGCAACACCACAGGATCGCCGCTTCCGTGGACTTCGTAGTACATTTTGAGCCCGTTGACCGGCGCGTAGCCCGTCGTTGGCTTTTGCTGCGCCGACACGACAGCCGGCACGAGCGTCATCAGGAGGAAAGCTATTGTCCGCATATTTGGTGTAAGTCCGTTCCGCCGAACTTGTAATTAGATTGCGCGCCGCGCGATACCCTCACGACTTTCACTCGTCACCCTTCAGCCAGCACATCATCGAGCAGCTTGTAGCTCATCTCCATACCATCAGTCATGCCAGTAGAGAACGCCTCGTCGCGGTCGGCCTTCGAAGCATACTTGATCGAGGTCGCCACGTTCGTAATCCCGTCGGCTTCCTGGAAGGTGACGGTCACGATCGATGGTTCACCCCCCATGGAATAGCCCAGATCACCCGGATCGTAGATTTGGGTATGCACGATTCTCGCGCGCGGAACGACTTCCAGGACCTCGCCAGTGAACCCGAACTCCTGGCCGTTCTCGTCACTGCGCCAGCACCAGCGATAATGGCCGCCGACGCGCATATCCATCTCGCAGACAGGCATCGACCAACCGGGGGGGCCCGAGCACCAACGACGCATCAGGACCGGTTCCATGTAGGCCCGCCACACCAGTTTGACGGGAGCATCGAAGCTCCGTTTGACGAGTACCTCGGTATCTGACGGCAGGCTTACTTCGGCGGGTTTCATTTCTTTCGCTCCTGTTTCTCTTGTTGTTTTAACTCTGCAAGCAACGCATCGAGACGCTTGTAGTTGCCCTCCCAGATCTCCTGCACCTGCTCCAGCCAGTCGGTGACGGCCTTCAGTCGCTCCGGCACCAGTTTGCACGGCCGCAACTGGGCCTCTTTGCGACGCGAGATCAGCCCTGCAGATTCCAGCACCTTCAAGTGCGAGGAAATCGTGGGCTGCGTCAACGAGAAGCGGCCAACCAGCTCTGACACAGAGGCCTCACCGCGGGCAAGGTGCACCACGATTCCTCGTCGGGTGGGGTCCGCAAGAGCGGCAAAGGCTTGGTCCAGTTGTTTCATGTGCATAGATTACAGCCTATATAGATACTTGTCAATATACAGCTTAAATCTCGTTCGTTCGTCGCGAGGGTTGCGTTGCAAAGATTGATGAGAGGCGAGGAAGGTCGCGAAGACCTCTGCGCCTATGCGGCTACACCGAACAGGCTTGCGACGAACTTCGCCTGCCCTGCCGCGTCTCTACCGTCTAACCTTTTCACCTGCCCTTTTCTCATCATGTGAAGCGCTTCGATGCCTTCTAACGCCCGCTCGGCAGTATGAAACGAGCGGAAGCATTGCGCCGACCGCCACCTTCTTCTAATAGCTCTGTGATCTTGCTCGATAATGTTGTTGAGGTACTTGACGCGCCTCAGCTTACAATCCGGAGGCAGGACCTTCTCGCTCACCGACGC
>DASQDN010000584.1:0-6076 GCA_035634155.1 Bryobacteraceae bacterium
GTTCCAAACGTTGGCGTTATCGGGAATCACAACGACCGGGTCGGTCGTATTCATGCCTAGCTTATGCGCCATCCCGGTCCACATCGCCGGAGCTCCGATCTGAGAGCCTTCGATGAAGCCTGCGAAATCGTAGATCGTGAAGAAATCACCGGACTTCAGGCTGTGCGTCTCAGGCAGAAATGCTTCGTACTCATAAGTGCACTGCCCAGCAACCGGGCCTGGGTCACAGTAGGTGGTCGCACTGACCACCAGTAATTCTGGGGTTATGGTGGCGTTAGCGGCAGCAACCGCAAACAAACCGGCCAGGAACAACTTTTTCATCGCTCATCCTCCGAGTCATCTGTTGGTTCAGGTGTTTAACTGACCAATCGAACTATTGATCCTAAGTATAGGGCAGGTGTTTCACCCGGGACAAACTAATAATCGCCTTAGGTAAATGCGCCATCGGGTCACCTCACGGGGAATATGAAAAAATGTAAGTTGTTGATCCTGCGTTCAGTGGCGTGAGGTCAGATGCCGGTTAATGAACTTTGATTAACCTGCAGGGGGCATTGCCGCGCGAGATCTTGGCCTCTGGGGACTTGGGGGATTGGAATGAGACCTTAGATGCGGTGTTCCCCGCATACGTGGGGGCACTTAGCACACTTACAGGGGCCCTAGTTGTAACCGTGAAAACGCTTATACGACGATGCCGCGACGCACCGCGCTGAGCACAAGCTCTGCAATGGAGTGCACTCCGAGCTTGTCCATGATCCGAGTACGGTGGGTTTCAACAGTGTGCAAACTCAAGTTGAGTCGAGCCGCAATCTCCTTATTGGAGCGGCCCTCGGCCAGCATGTGGTAAAGCTGACGTTCGCGATCTGTCAGGAGGTCATAGCGATCCTCGAACTGCTGTTCATCCAGGCCACGACCGTGCGCCTCGTGGATGAGCTTCGCAACTGAAGGGCTGAAGTACGCCTGACCTGCGTGCACGGACTGGATCGCGTCGATAAAACCTTCTTCCAGCGTGTCCTTCAGCAGGTACCCGCGCGCGCCGGCCTTCACCGCACGCATCACATAGCGCTCATCGCTATACATGCTGAGGATCAGTACGCCGGTTTCCGGCGAGTGCCTGATGATCTGGGAGGTGGCCTCGATGCCGTTGAGTTCCTTCATCGCAATATCGACAACCGCCACGTCCGGCCTATGCTGCTTGGCCAAGTCGATTGCCTCGAGCCCAGTGCTCGCTTCCGCCACGATCTGGAAGCCGCTTTGGCCTTCAAGGATGCGGCGCAACCCGTTTCGGAACAGATGATGATCGTCAGCCAGCAGAATTCGAATCATTGGTTAAACGTGCGCCTCCATGGAATTGGTGTGCTTCTCGGTCTCGGCTTTCAGCGGCAGTGTGAGCCGAACCGTGGTTCCCTTCCCGATCGCCGAGTCAATTTGCAGCTCGCCGCCGAGGGCCGCCGCGCGTTCTCGCATCCCCAACACTCCGAGGCTTTCCACGTGGCGCTGGCCGGGCTTGAACCCTTGCCCATTGTCAATTACTTCTACTCGAAGCTGGTCCGCAGTCTCAGAAACCCGGACCACCACGTGACGAGCTTTCGAGTGCTTTTCGCAATTGCGCAGCGCTTCCTGCGTGACTCGGTAGACACAGGTGCTAATGGCGCCCGGAAGGGTGTCGCTCACTTGTTCTTCAATGTACTCGCATGGAACACCGGTTCGGCTTTGAAAATCTGTCGTTTGCCAATGGAGCGCCGCTCCAAGCCCGAGGTCGTCTAAGAGCGATGGTCGCAAAAGCAAGCTGATGTTGCGTACGGCGCGAACCGTACGATCCGCCAATTCGCGAGCCCGCGTGAGCGGTTCACGGGCGCGGGAATTATCGAGATCGGCCAAAGCCTGAGTAATCTCAATCTTCAGGACGGCCACATTCTGCACGATCTCATCGTGCAGTTCGCGGGAAAGGCGGGTGCGTTCCTCTTCCTGGATATCCATGAGGCGCTTGGACAGCCGCTCCAGTTCCAGCTTGGCGTCCAACACCTCATCGAAGCGCTGCGCTGCCTGCTCTTCGAGATGGTTGGAATACTGCAAACTAAACCAGGCAACGGCAACGCCGACCAGCAGGCAGCAGGCAAGCAGCCACAGCAGATTGCTGGCGGCCGCCGATCGAGTTTCCGAGAATTCCCGCTCACTCGAGGTGAGCGCGGTGCGGTTGGCTGACTCGAGCTCCTGAAGGATCTGGCCGGCCGCGGTGCGGCGCGGTACCACCTCTTGTTGAAGGAAGTCGTAGCTTGTGGGACCACGAGAGGGGAGGTCCACCGTTTGTGCGAGCGCTGCCCAGAGTCCCTGGATATTCTTCTCGAGCTCCGCCACGGCGGCTGGATGGGGGGAGCTGCTACGAAGCTCCACGAGAAGGGGCGTAACCGAACGTCGAAGGTCCTCGACGCGTTCCAGGTACTGCTCGCGTTTCTGCGGCTCCGGATTGAGAAGATAATCGCGAACCGAGACGCCGGCGACGTACAACAACCGGCGGAGATTGGTAACTATCTCTTGCTCCTGTACATAATGGCGATGGATGGCAACGCTGCGCTCCGAGAAGCTTTCCTGAATCCGGTAGGCAAGCGCGGTGGAAAGGACGAGAAGTCCGGTAATGACACCAAACCCCGTGCCTAGAGAAGCGCGTTTGCTGACCGGCATCTCCCCATTCTGGCGCACGTGGAACCGCAAACAACAACACTGCCCTGTTTGCGCGAGAAACGCTATACGGCGAAGTTCGTACCGGCAATCCCGAGCTTTGGAGGTTTGTTATACTCACGAGTGAACCCTCCGCGGCGCTATCGTCTAAGGGTTAGGACGGAGCCCTCTCAAGGCTCAAATAGGGGTTCGAATCCCCTTAGCGCTACCAATCCCGTATCAACGAGATTCGCCCCAGCGAAAAAGCGCGTCCTCGTCGTGTGCCTATCGAGGACGCCTTCCAGTTGTTCAGATCGTGTCGGAATGCCGATCTTTGGATATCTTCTGTACCCTGGAACTCAGTCATCTTCAGCCGGGGGAATGATACTATTCAGGACATCTATGGCTGACCTCGAACCCGGTTCCCCGGCGCCTGCGATTCACCTTCAAACCGACTCCGGAGAACTCTTTGATCTCACATCGGCTCGCGGCAAGAACGTCGTGCTCTTCTTCTATCCGAAAGCAGATACGCCAGGCTGCACCACCGAAGCGTGCGAGTTTCGCGACGCGTATCCGAAATTCGGAAACGGCACGATCGTGCTCGGGATCTCGCCGGACACGCCTAAGCAGCAGGCCAAGTTCAAAGAGAAGTTTGGCTTCCCATATCCCCTGCTGGCGGACGTGGAACATGCGGTGGCGGAAGCGTACGGCGTCTGGAAAGAGAAGAGCATGTATGGGAAGAAGTACATGGGCGTCGAGAGGACAACGTTCGTCATCGATAAGGATGGTAAGATCGCCAACGTGTTCCGCAAGGTAAAGCCGGCCGGGCACGCTGAAGAAGTTCTCGCCGCCTTGTAGGGAACATCACCACGACAACGCCGTCCAAGACGGCATGCGTTCGTATGGTTCGGAGTTTTGGGCAGCTTCGTGGTGGCCGCTGCTGACGTCCCTGCTCGAACCCGACCGACCCTGTGTCGCTGGATTCCTTGCTCGCCTCGAATGAGGGGAAAACGATCGGTTTCTCATTCGAAGTGGCGATCGACTGGAAACGGTGCAAGGCCGGATTGTACGAGCGGGTTCGCTAATCGCGCGCAAACCTACTACGTTCCCGCGAACTATTCGGGCCAACTTGCTGCGCCGGCAGCCCCTTCGGCCCCTGTCTTGGAGCTTGACCGCAAGTTGCGCTTTGAGCTGCCCGGCACACCGCTGTTTTCTCGCAGCCTTGCACCCGTCGCGATTCGAGCACGATCGAGTTTACGGTGCAGCTTGCTCCTGGCGAAAGCAAGACGATCACTTACTCGGTGCACATCAGTGGTGAGGCTTAAGTGGTAGCTCCGGCAGTGATCAGGATTTGCTCGATTTCGACACTGGACTCGCGGGCTTTCCTTTCCGATGGCAAGAACAGTGCCCACACGTAGTTGGCCCAACTCAAGCGTTGGCTTGCCGTCATGCGAAACATGCCCAGCGCCGTTTGCCCGTGCTTGGTGCGAGTATTCGCATCCGCCCCTGCACGGAGCAGTTCTCGAAGAGCTTCGGTGTCAAAACAGGTCGCCGCGGCGATGAGTGCGGTCGAGCCGTCGTTGTCTACAGCTCGTGGGTCAGCTCCGGATCCGAGAAGGGCTCTAACTCCTTCCGCTCCGCTCGGCAAATTGGGGAATGGCCAACTTGGAGCCATCATGAGCGCGGTCACTCCACGATCGTCGGTGGCATGGACACTCGCCCCTGCAGTGACGAGCGTCTTCACAACCGCAGGCCACCGAGCTCCATAGTGTAAGGGCGTTGCCCCAAAATGTACCTTCGTGTGGATGTCGGCGCCTAGGCTAAGCAGGTAGTTCGTTGTAGCGACGTCCCCCGAACTGGCAGCCGCGTGGAGCGGCGTCAGATGGGAGACGTGCTTCGGATTGACGGTCGCACCGTGTGCTACGAGAGCCTGTACCAACTTCAGGTTCCTCATGCCGGCGGCCATGGTTAGCGGCGTCGTTTCTGACCCGGCATTCGGGTCGGCTCCGGCCTGCAGCAGGATGATCGCCCCATCCGTGCAGTGGCGCGCGATGGCCCAAAACAGCGCAGTTCTGCCGTGGGAATCGCGCGCATGCTGCTGGGTGGGCGCGAGTTTCTGTAAGGTCTCGAGGTCGCAATCCAGAGCCGCGGCGTTGTTCGGAGTTTCGCGAGCCGCGTCAGTGGGATCCGTACCGACAAACACGTAGTTCCCGCAGCCGGCGAGTGTTAGTAGTGAAATTAGGGCAACCCAACGCATAAAGTTAGTCACCATTCAGGATCATGTCGAAGCGTCGATTCACTTCCTTAAGGTACTCGGCGTCACCGGCGGAAAGTTCCACCGTGGCCGTTCCCTTGTAGCCGATGTCGAGAAGCGCCTGATGGACGGCCTTCCAGTCGATCTCCCCTTCACGAAGGGCAACGAACTCGGCATAGTGGCCCTTGAAGCGGAAATCTTTTAAATGAAGCTTGACGACGCGTTTGCCGAGGGTTCGAAGCCAATCCTGCGGATATCCATAAAGGACCATGTTCCCGACGTCGACGTATGCTTTCACCCAGGGACTCTTGAACTCATCCACGTAGCGCGCCATTTCGAGCGGACTGAGCAGGAACTTGTTCCACACCTCTTCAATCGCGATCACCACCTTCAGCTTCTCGGCCAGCGGTAGCAGCTTGCGGATCTGCTGTTGCGATCGAGTCCAGGCGTCCTGATATGAAGTCTGCGCATTGACCACTGCGGGAACCAGCAAAACCGTATCGGCGCCCCAGAAGTTTGCGTTGCGGAGGCTGGTTTCCATTCCCTTCATGCTCTTCTCTACGACCGCTGGGTCCGGCGAGGACAAAGGGAATTTCCAATGGGCCTGGTTCATGACCGAGTGAATCCGCAGCTTCGACTCCTCGGCCGCTCTCTTGATTTCATCAGCCTCAGCCTGGGACTCGATGGTGGCGCACTCGATCTCTTCAAAGCCGGCGTCGCGTGCCATTTTGAACCGGTCGGCGTAGGCCCCTTTCGGCAGCATGTCAATATACACAGCTTTCCGAATCGGTAATCGGGTAGCGCCGCGCAAGGTAAACGCGGCCGAGGCTGCAGCCAGAAACGCTCTTCGTCGCATGGGCATATCCTTTATTCATCATCTTCCAAATGGAACGATTTAGGTTGCCGTACTGTTTGTAATGCGCCATACTGGAACAAAGCCGTCCCCCGCATGGACCTCACCGACAGCACGCTTATACTGTTTGCCTTCATCGTTCTGTGGATTGCGCTGACCCTCAGCGGCGGTCCGGGCGGTGGCCATCGTCAGCGCGTACCGGTTCCAGCGCGCTAATCTCGTGTAGATGCCCAGTGTTATCGTCGCAGGCGGCGGCTTGGCCGGCATGGCTGCTACGGCTGCCCTGGCGAGTTCCGGGTTCGACGTCACGTTGT
>DASQDN010000585.1:0-2707 GCA_035634155.1 Bryobacteraceae bacterium
CGTTGATGTCGCCGGATCGGGGAGTGTTTGTGCAGCCGTTTCCGTTGACGGGCGCGATTTACCAGGCTCCAAAGGTGCTGATTGATTTCCATCCCGTGTGGTCCCCGGCCGGAAAGGAATTGGAGTTAATGTACATCACAGCCACTGCCTTGGGTCAGTTAGCGACGGTTCGAGTGAGCGCTCGTGACGGGTTGACGTTCGGCGGGCCCGTTACGTCGCCGTTTCGGATTAACGGGAACCATGTGAATACGCAGGCGAGAGCATATGATGTTCTGCCGGATGGCCGGTTCGTAGGGCTGATCGACGCGTCGGAGCCGGACGGATCTCCGGCAAATTGGACTTCTGAGATTCGCATTGTCCTTAACTGGTTCGAAGAGTTGAAGGCGCGGCTTCAGCCCGGCAGGCTTTAAGCTGTCCGACAGCGCCTTATTCCTTCTTGGCAAATAGAGCGTTGCGAGTTTCTATAGACCGCTAACGATCTCTTGGTGAATCGCACACGCCCGAGCCGAACGGCGTCTGTGGTCGCTCAGCGTTTCGTTATCAGGGCTCGCCAGCTTCCACATGAGCGCGAAACGCCTAAATTGCTGACTTCCATCTTCGTTACGAGTTACTAGCACCATGACTCTTGTGAAACGCGGCAGGGTTCTGCTACCCATGTTCGCCCAGCATGGATGGATTCAGCTTGCAATAAGAGCAGCGATTGTCAGCAGGTGCGTTGGCACCGACCAAGACTATCCCTGTCCCGCAGCCGTGGCGGAAGGCCACTTCATTCAAGTCAGCTACGGGTCCACATCCGTCGTACAGCTCAATTCGCCGGCGTTTTGGCGACTGTGCTCCTCGCAGCCGACCGCGAAGCAGTTCACGTTCGCTCTTATGAGGTGCACGTTACCCGCAGTCAGGAGGTAGTGGAGCGACGCACTATCAGAGGGCCGGAAAGGTCGGCTACCGCTTGAACCTCCTGCGGCAGACGCACAATTGCTCCCACGGCTCCTCACGATGCCGCGCGGCGGTTGTAAAAATTCATCAGAGGGGTCACGGAAATTCCGTGTATCACGGCCGAGGCCGTGATCGTTGCAAGAGTCAGGCCAACCAGCATTCGGCTATCACGTTCGCCGAGTCCATGCACTATGGCGTACATCAGGTAGTACAACGAGCCGATTCCACGAATGCCGAACCAGGCCGCAAAGCGCGTCGCGTGTGCCGGCATACCCGAGCCCAGCAGTCCTACAGTCACCGACACGGGTCGGATGGCTAGGAAGAGCAGGGGGATGAACCAGACGGCCTGGCCCGGAATAGCAGCCCAGGACAACATCGCCCCGATCAGCACCACCACAACCAACTCGCCCAGACGCTCGAGTTGTTCGTTGAAGTGCAGTACCGCTTCCGCCATTACGGCCGGCGCCTTCTTCGGGTCTGTCGCCGCCTCGGTCTCCTTCCGCCCAGGCTCGAAGACGGAACCATCCTCGGGCTCTCTTTCCGGCATTTGATGGCGCTCTACCCGGCGTAGAGCGAGGCCCGCCGCAAACACCGCGAGGAAGCCGTACGTGTAGCAGAGCAAAGCCGTTCCGTACGAGAGACCAATCAGGCCGATCGCCAGGAAGTCGTCAAGGCCAGTGGCCTCCCTATGCTCGCGGCGCAGGTACAGCACGATTCGCGCAACAGCCGTTCCCATTAACGCACCGATGGCCAAGCCGCCGCAGATCGCCCATACAACATCAATGAAGAGCCACCGGAGCCCAAACGGGCCGACCTCGTGAAGTCCGAGCAGGCCCAACCCGAGCATGACGAACGGGAACGCAGTGCCGTCGTTGAATCCCGCCTCGCCTGTCAGGCAAAACCGGAGAGGATCGTAATCGAACGGATGCTCCACCTGGACATCGCTTGCCAGAACCGGGTCTGTCGGCGCCAGTATCGCGCCCAGCAGAATGGCGGCGCCCCACGATAATCCAATGAGAAACACACCTGCCGTTGCGATTGCCGCGACGGTCAGCGTCATCGACGCGAACGCGAGCCGAAGTGGCGGGCGCCACCGGTCATCCCGCATCGGAATCCGGAGTTTCAGTCCTGCCGTGAAGAGCGAGACGATGACCGCTACCTCGCTGACGCGTTCGGCAAATGGCGCGTCCCTGATCGCATCGATCCCGAGCAGCCCGAATCCCTGGGGCCCCAAAGCGTACCCGACACCCAGGTAGATCATCGTCGTCGTCAACGGAAAACGTCGCACGTAGGACCCGGTCAGCGCAACACATAGCAACAGAGACCCGACGATCAGGAACCAGACAATGGCGGTATTCATGAGCAGTGTGGCCGCCCTTGGCGTTGGTCAAGTCGCCTGGTTCGTATTACACTGATGGCCATTCCGTTAGTGTCCAACATCCGCCGGTAAACATAGCCGTTCCAGGAGGCGGTACGCGCGCGAGGTGAGCTTGTTTGCGTGCGTTCGGCGTTGTTTGGAGAGGAGGGCTGCTGTTTATGTTGTCGCGAGCTCAGTTCCTTGGCGGAGCGGTTGCATCTCTGCTTGTTGGTTGCGGTAGGACGGGACGCAAGCGTCTCGGCCTGATTCCGAAGGCGACCTCGCATTTGTTCTTCGTATCGGTTCACTCCGGCGTCACGAGCGCCTCGAAAGAGTTCGGTGTCGATGTGTTGTGGAACGGGCCTCAGGAAGAAACGGATTTCGGACGGCAGATCGAAATTGTGGATTCGATGA
>DASQDN010000586.1:0-5072 GCA_035634155.1 Bryobacteraceae bacterium
CCAGCGAAGCGCCGGCACAACACCGCTGACCATCCGTCGCAGGACGGGCATGCGCTGCACTTCCGCCGAACTCGAAGGCCTTCTCGCTTGGGAGCGATCCAGGAATTCAATCGATTTGGCGCATCTGCGCTTGTCCCCCTCCACCCACATGTCGCTCAATGTGAGGCACGTGCTTCAGAAAGGCGAACTGATGCCGGTGGAGTACAAGTTCGACGTCACACACCCGTTTGCCGAAGAAGAGCCGGTGCCCGAGTGGGTTGCGAAGCTCGTAGCCTTCTGCGTCGGTGATCGCACCGGCGACGAAGTCTATGAGCTGATGCGGAAGGAATACCCGATCGGCCGTCCGGACTTCGAAGCTGCCGTCAAACGACTCATCTCGCTGGGAGTGCTTCAACCTGCTTCCGGCAGCAAGACGATGAGTTCTAACTGAGGCGACGGGAAATCGCCCGGCACATAGGCCGCAAGGTTGCGCGCGCGTGTGACGGCTTCCCATGCGACGCCCGACTGGTTGATGCTGAAGTATTGCGAGTTCAGCTTCACCGGAATCGCGCTGGGCGGCCTCTGCACGTGTGTCAAAGGCACTCCGGGTAGAGCATGCTTCACCAGGTGCTCGATGTGCGCGGCAGAGCAGAGCTTGATCAAATACGGTGTCTTGGCGATCAGGTCGGCCTCCTGCATATCCGCGCTCACCGCGAGGTACAGCCGCGTATTGTGCAGGTACTTGTCATCTGAAATCGACGTCGCGTAGATCGACGGCTGTACGATCTTCAACGGCAGCGATACGAAGTTGGACGGAACCACGGTATCCAGCAGCAGACGAATCTTATCGTCCAGTTCAGTGAAACAGCCGGCCAGGTCTTCGTGCTGGTAACGAGGCAGGTCGCGCGGGTGTATCTGCGTCGAGAATGTAGTCAGGCTGCCGGCCAGCCCTAACAACATCGAGTACAGCGTTTCGGGGTGGCCATGCCGTGTATCGAAGACGTGCTGCAGCACCGGAAGAGCGGTGTTGATGGTGTACAGCAGCCAGAAGTTCGCGATGTCCGCTGTGCCGAAGTCCGCCAGCGTCAGGTTGCGCTGCCGCCGCGTGCCTGACAGCAGAGTGCTCTTAGCCGCAAGCACTTCCACCAGGCGGCGAGCTATCGATACCAACCGGTCGCTCGCTGTAAAGTCGAGCAGCGGCGGAACGTACTTAGGGTCGATCTCATACGTATCGGCAGGTGTGCGTCGCACGGTAGCGCAGCGAATCGTCGACATGCCGCCGTAGGTGCGGTCGCCAATCAGCAGGCGGAAGTTCTTGCGCGCCACCTGCACCGGCTTCTCACTCAGGCCCGAGTTCTCATCGCGCAGCATCGCCGTCTCGGCGCGATAACGCGTGTCGAACTCGCGCGTAGACATCGAAACGTTCAGCCCACGATCGCGATGGTTCGGAATGCCAAGATAAATTCCGATCTCCTGTTGGTCGGCATCGAACTGGTCGGCCAAGGACACACCGTGCGGGGCGGCGTCCGAATTAGGAATGTCGAAGACGAGGCCGTCGGGAAAGATGCCGGTCGCGCGCGTAATCAGGAAGTTCCCCGCCGCGAGAGCTTCCTGGTTGATCTGGAGCTCGGAAAACCCCCACGGCTGAAAGGATAAAGACTCGAGCTGAAAGCGGAGAGTGCTTTCCAGGAAACGATCCTGCGTCTGCAGGTGTTGAGGGCTGAGAAACGTGCCCTTCATCCAGATGACTGGCTGCAGTTGCTTCATGAGAACTCTCACAGTAGCACAAGAAAGCGGCCCCTTTTCAGCCTCCGGATAGCGTCGCTAAGGCGTGTTCGGCCACACGCTTGACGTACTCGGCGGGATCCGCCGCGGCTTCGGTGAGCGCCTGCCGCGCAGGCGCCGCACGGTGGCCGAGCCCATCCAACGCCTGAGCCGCATGTAGCCGAGCAAACGAGTTGCCCGATTTCAGCTCGGACGCCAATTTCGCCATGGCCCCTTTATCGCCGAGATGGAGCGCTAAGGCTCCCAATGCCGCAATCCGTACTGCTGGAGCATCGTCTGAGGATGCCCTCACTAATAGGTCCTGCGTCGACTTGGCGGCCGCCGCCGTCTTCCCGCTTCCGACCACGGCCCAGTAGCGCATCGCCGGGTCCGGGTGCGTGAGCGCCTTACGGATCAGTTCCGGGTTTACATCCCGATTCACCGCATCCACTAAGGTCAGCAACTCCCGCAGCAACTTCTCCGAATCCGCCTGACGAAGCACTTGATAGCGAGTGCCCGCCTTCGCGCTCCGCTCCTCGAGGTCGGGCTCGGGAATCAAGCCGACGTCCCGCGTGTCGATCACCCATCGCTGGTGCGCTGCCCGAAGCCTCAGCAGAGTTTTCCTGTGCGCTGCCGAACCGGCGAGGTTCCGCAGTTCGTGCGGGTCCGCGTCGACATCGTACAACTCTTCAATCGGCTTCGTTTCGCTCATGTACTGCCGCGCCGCTTCCGGCAGCCGGCCATCCCTCTGAGCAGCGCGAAGCTCCTTCATGATGTTGCCCTGCTCCATATACGCGGTGTGCTGCGCATACGGCAGGTGCGGCGTGTAGTTACGGATATAGCGATAACGGCGGTCACGCACCATGCGAACGGTGTCGTACCGTTCGTCCATGCGGTCCCGCAGCCCAAAGATGTACTCACGCGGTGGAGGAGCGTTCGACCCGAGGAACGCCACTCCGTCCATATGCTTGGGAAGGGCAACACCCGCCAGGTTCAGAACCGTTGGCCCGAGATCAAGCAGGCTCACCAGCCGACTCTCGACAGACCCTGGCGTACGGGCCTTGGAATCGCTGCGAAACTTCTCCGGCGTCCGAATCACCAGCGGGACATGCGTGCTCGACTCGTACAGCCAGCGCTTGGCGCGCGGCAAGCCGTCGCCATGGTCGCCCCAGAAGAACACGATGGTGTCCTCCATCAGGCCTGCTTCCTCGAGTTCCTTCAACCGCTCGCCGAGCTGCATGTCCATGGCGGTGATCAACTCGTACATCTGAGCCCAATCGCGGCGCGACTCCAGCGTGTCCGGGTAGTAGGGCGGCATGGTCAGCTTGGTTGGATCCTGGCGGTGCTCGGGCTTAAGCTGCCGGATCATCTGGTCATATTCGACGCCGCGCTTGCGGCACTGGCTTTCATGCGTGGCCTCAATGTTGAAGACCGCGAAGAAGGGCTGCCCGGGCTTGCGATTCTTCCAATGCGCCGAGCGGCTGTTCTCATCCCACGCATCTGCCGGTACAGGAAAGTTGTAGTCGGTCTTAACGTTATTGGTGCAGTAGTAGCCGGCATTGCGCAGGTAAGTGGGAAAGCACTTAATGTGCTCCGGCAGAGCCACACTGCAGCGCATGTACTGGGAACCGAGGCTGGTGGGATAAACGGAGGTGATGATGGCCGATCGGCTGGGCGCGCAGACGCCCGCTACAGAATACGCACGCGTGTAGCGAACGCCTTCCCGTGCCAGCCGATCCACATTCGGCGTAATGGCGCGGGTATCTCCATAGCAGCCGTAGTGGGGACTGGAGTCCTCACACGAGATCCACAGGATGTTCGGGCGCCTTGTCTCGGCTGCGACGGCAGATGCCGCGGCGGCGGCAAGGAACGTTCGGCGGTTCATCACAATACCCGCCATCATAAGCCTTTATCCTGGTATCGAACCATGAACGAATACTTGCGTTTGGATGGACAGACAGCGCTGGTGACCGGCGCCGCTGCCGGGATTGGCGAGGCTATCGCTACCCGGCTTGCACGGGCGGGAGCAACGGTCGCGATTGGGGACATGAGGGCCGATGCGGCAGCCGAGGCTGCGGCGCGCATTCCCGGCTCAGTGCCGCTGCAGATGGATGTGTCGAATGCTGAGTCGGTGAACGCCGCTGTAGCCAGGCTGATCGAGAAGACCGGGCGTATCGACATCCTGGTGAACAACGCGGGCATCGCCGGAATCGCGGCCCCGCTGTGGGAGCAGGATGAAGCCGATTGGAAGCGAGTCTTCGCAGTGAACGTGGATGGCGTCTTCCATTGCTGCCGGGCCGTGATCGGAAAGATGCGGGAACAGCGTTATGGCCGCATCGTGAGCATCGCTTCCGTAGCGGGCAAGGAAGGGAATCCGCGAATGACGGCGTACTCGGCGTCGAAAGCCGCGGTAATTGGATTCACGAAGTCGCTGGCGAAGGAAGTGGCAACAGAAGGGATCTGCGTCAACGCCGTTGCTCCTGCGGTGGTGCGGACCAAGATCCTGGAACAGTTAACGCCCGAGCAGATCCGCTACATGACGGATAAGATTCCCATGGGCCGCACGGGTGAGCCGGAAGAGATCGCAGCCGTGGTGCACTTTCTTAGTAGCAGGGATTGCTCGTTTGTGACGGGTCAAACGTACGACGCAAGCGGCGGCCGCTGCACTTACTAACTGCTGATCGATTCTGGCACGCAAACACACCTCTGATGGATGAAGGTCAAATATCGAAGCCCACAGGCGAACTGACCGAATCCATGGAGGAAACATGTTTCAGAAGCTGTCATTAGTGTTGTCCCTTTGTCTCCACCTTCTATGTCGCTGCAAGCGGATGCGACATTGAAAGGCACGCTGGACCTGGACATTGAGCAGGCCAGGAAGGTCGACTCGATCCAGGCGAAAATATCGCCAGTCGTTCGCTGCCAAGCGGCAGGAGCAGAATCAGCAAACGCGTAAGCTACGCCGCGCGCGAATTGCGAATGACAGTCAGGAGATCGCCGAGCAGAGGGATGACGCCGGCCGCTGGCTGGAGAAGAGTTTACTGCTATTCCGCGCGCCTGGGCCCCCGCGATTGCCTCATAGCCAAATCAGTAGAAATCAAAGCAGCGGAAAGCGTATTGGAGGCATTGAAATGACTACGCGGGAAAATCAGTTGGTTCGGGAAAGCTTCCACAGCATTCGAGCCCCTCTCGCTGCTCTTCTACGGCCGGCTGTTTGCGCTGGAGCCGGGGCTCCGGCCGATGTTTCACGGCGATATCGCGCGTCAGGGACGCAAGCTGATGGACACGCTCGAATTCACGGTTGAGAGTCTCGATGGCTTCCACACGAT
>DASQDN010000587.1:0-13437 GCA_035634155.1 Bryobacteraceae bacterium
AACCGGTCCGAGCCAGCGGGGCTGAACGAGGAAGCGGCGGATGCCGAGCCCTACCATCGAGAGCACAACTGAGATGGCGAAGAGCGCGACAAACGTGAAGTAGAAGGCAGCGAAGAAGCCGTCGTTGGGCAGCAGTTGCACGCCCAGGCCTGCGGCGAAGTGATTGAGGGTAACTAGCGCGAAGGCGAGAAATCCCCAGAAGACGAAGGCGTGGGCCAGGCCGGGGAGCGGGCGCTCCTTGATGACCTTCCCTTGCAGGAGCACTTCCCAGACGAAGTCCCAGACGCGGTTGGCTTCGCCGTCGGGCGCCATGCCGGGATCGGGTTTGGAGCGCCGGATGGTGTTGACGACGGGACCGAACCTGCGCCAGAAGAGGAACCCCGAAAGGCCCGTAAGAGTTAACAACAGCAACACTTCCGGCCAAGTCGGAGACACCATTCTGGACTGAATGTACCATGGTGATCTGGAGGCAACACTTGCGATACGTGATTTCGGGCGGAGCCGGCTTTATCGGCTCGCACATGTGCGACTACTTGCTGGGGCAGGGTCATAGCGTTCTGGCGCTGGATAACCTGATTACCGGTTCCAGCGACAATGTCGCGCATTTGGTGGGGCGCCCGGACTTCGAGCTTCGCGAACTGGACGTCACGGCTCCCGTGGAAGTGGAGGGGCCGGTGCATTGCGTGATGCACATGGCTTCGCTGGCGAGCCCGAAAGATTACCTGGAACATCCGATTGAGACGCTGGAGTCAGGGTCGACCGGGACGCGGAACATGCTGGATCTGGCTCGGGCGAAGCAGGCGACATTTCTGGTGACGAGCACCTCCGAATGCTATGGCGATCCTTTGGAGCATCCGCAGCGTGAGACCTATTGGGGCAATGTGAATCCGGTGGGGCCGCGCTCGTGTTATGACGAGAGCAAGCGGTACGCCGAGGCGATTACGATGGCGTATCACCGCACATATGGGGTGCAGACGAACATCGCGCGCATCTTCAACACGTACGGTCCGCGGATGCAGTTGAAAGATGGGCGCGTGGTGCCGGCGTTTATCGACCAGGTGCTTTCGGGCGAGCCGATGACCATCTTCGGGGACGGCTCGCAGACGCGAAGCTTTTGTTATGTTTCGGATTTGGTCCGCGGATTGTTCCTGCTTTCGCAATCGGACGAGCGATATCCGGTGAACCTTGGCAATCCTCGCGAGATGACGATTCTCGAGTTTGCCGATTGCATCCGAAAGGTGTCGGGCGTGGAGCAGGACATCGTGTTCCGGCCATTGCCGCAGGACGATCCCAAGCGGCGACAGCCCGATATTACGAAAGCTCGCGCGGTGTTGGGATGGGAGCCGGTGGTGCTGCTGGAAGAGGGGATCGCTAAGACGCTCGACTACTTTTCGGGGCGCGTGAGTCGGACGGCGACACCCACACTTTAGAAGCGGCGGCTCGGCCAAGCGGGATGGATTTGTCGGCGATGCGAAGCGTGATCGTGTCGTCATAATTGCGGGCGATCACTTCGAGAGTGGATCCCGGACACACGCCAAGCCCGTTGAGGTATTCGAGCAGTTTGCGGTCACGCTCGTACACGCTGCGGACCGTGACGGACTCGGTGGATGAGCACTCGTCGAGAGGACGCCAACCGCGCGCGCGGCGATGTTCAGCGCTGTCGAGGCCGACGCGATTGCCGTGCGGGCATTCGATGTCACCGGGTCCGAGGCGTTCCTGCAGCTTGCGTTCGAAGTCTTCCGAGACGGCGTGCTCGAGCTGCTCAGCTTCATCGTGGACCTTGTACCATTCCATGCCGAAGATCTCGGCGAGCATGCGCTCGATGAGGTGATGGCGGTTGAGGACTCGGTTGGCGATGGCCTGGCCCTGCGGAGTGAGTGTGATCTCGCCTTGATCGGCTACGTGAATGAGCTCGTCGCGTTTAAGGCGTTTGATGGCGGCGGTGACGGCGGGCGGTGAGACGTTAAGCCATCGCGCGAGGCTGGCCGAGATCACCGTTTCTCCCTCGGACTGCGCTTCGGCGATGGCCTTCAGGTAGTTCTCTTTGGAGATGGTGATGTTCACCATCTCCGATTCTAGCGAATGCTTATTCCTGTTCAATTCTCTTGCGGATGACGCGCACGCCGGGGCCGCCTTCTTCGGGGTTCTGGAGGGTGTAGTCGGAGGGAACCTGGAAGAGGGACGGGTGCGGGTCGGCGCGTTTGATGTTGACGAGCGAGTAAGTGGTCTCGCCCATGCGCGGGTCTGAGTGCTTGCTGAGGACGGGCGTTTGCAACTCGGGCGAATACCAGCGCTCAGTCACTATCAGGATGTCGCGCTCATTGCCGATCTTGCCGGCGGGAATGGTGATGGTGGAGCGGCTTCCCTCGGCTTCAACTCCATCTATGGCGCGTTTGCCGAGTTGCTCGACCTTGGGCTCGCCCATGTTGCGGACGCGCACCGCAGCCGCTGGTCCGCTGCCTTCCAGCATCACGGCTGTCGCTCCAGCCGCTACAATTCCGGGAGCGGCGGCAGGGGTGCGGTTCGCACGCACGGCGTTCGCGACACCGAAGGCGACCGACTGCACGTCGGGTATCGTAAAAAGCTTGCGAGCGATCTTCATTTTGGTGTCGAGGTGATACGAGACGCCGGCGACCGGATCGTTGATCATGATGATGGTCGGCGGGTCAGCCAAGCCTGGGACTGCCAGTGTCATCTCGCGTCGCGTGCGGCCTTCGCTGTCGCGGTAGGTGAAGGAGCTTGATTTGGACACGATGCGGTTGCCGTCAGCGAGGGTTTGCGTGCTTTCGGTGATGGACTCCGCCGAATAAGGGGCGCCCTTTACGACTTTGCCGCCGATGCCGGCTTCCGCCGATACGAACTGCACAGGATCGGCGCCATTGACCGCTATGGCATGGCGTTCGAACGTCACATCCGATCTAAGCGGCGCCATCCTGATGACGTCGTGTTCGATCCGGAAGGGTTCCTTGGGCTCGTTTGGCGTTTGCGCGACAGCGGTGGCTGCCAACGCGGCCGCGGCTGCGATGGACATGAGTTTATTCATACGTCTCTCCTAGTGGTACTGAGTTCCTGAATCCGAAACGAGGCGGATGGCGCGAGGCAGGCCATCGTTACCGACCAGCAAGTCGGCTTGCACGCGGTCGAGCAAGACGGGCACTCCCATGCGGCGGGCGGATGCCCCGGGCATGTTGACGCGCACGATCTGTCCGCCTTCCTGCGGGCTGAACGGCGGCGCGTATGGGATTTCGGTAAAGGCCTGGTTGGAGGCCAGCGACATACGCGGGCCGAATGTTCTTGCGTTCCGGCGTTTGCGCGACGGCTTCGGCTTGGGTTGCTGCTGCGGCTGCGGCTGCCCGGCCACCCGCTCGATGGTGGGATTCCGCATTGGCGCCTGGGCTACGGGAACTACCGGCGCTTCGACGTCGATTGGCTGCGATAGCCGCGATGCGACTGCGAGCACGAGCGACGCGGCAATGGCCAACGAAATCCACGTCCAGCGGCGCGGGTTGCGATCTGCGCCTTGGTGATGGGCGCGAAACGCTTCGAGCAGTTTGCCTTCGAGCGCGGCGGGGGGCGCCTGTCCCGCGGCATCTTCCCGCAGGCGGCGGAGCGCGTCCCCGAGTCGATCCTGCATTGGCTCGTTCATGCGAAACACCTCAACGAATCAAAACCCTGTGCCCCGGGTCGGGACAACTTCTGTGCCAGCAGCGCCCGGCCGCGCGCGATGCGGGATCGCACGGTGCCTACCGGGACGCTTAAGGCCTGCGCCGCATCCGCGTAGCTCATCTCTTCCAGGTCGCAAAGGACCACGGCTTCGCGATAAACGGCCGGGAGTTCCAGCACAGCCTGACGAACCTTCTCGATCGCTTCCGCGCGTACAAGGTCTGTGACGACCTCTTCGTGGGCGGTAGCTGGCTCGACGGCCTCATCTTCCAGCCCGACGTAGGCGCGGTTGCGGTGCAGTAGCTTAAGCACGTGATTGCGCGCCACGCCGATGAGGAACGCGGCGGCGGTTCCCCGGTTGACATCGAAGCGTTTGGCATCGCGAATCACGGCCATGAAAACTTCCTGTGTGACTTCCTCGGCAACTGCTGCGCTGCCGCTCATATGGAGGGCAAAGCGATAGATGCTCGGATGGCGGCGGCGGTACAACTCGAGGAAGGCCGCTTCATCGGCTGCCGCCGATCGGCGCAACAGAGTTTCGTCACTAAGCGATGTGAGGTCCGTCATGCCGCGCTCATTCAGGGCTGCTACTTGTTCTTCCGGAACGGCCGGAGAAAAGTTCCCGAGAATTGCGGCGAGGCGGCTCACGGCCGCGCGAAGATGTCGCTGACGCGGAGGGTGGCGCCTTCGGGAAGGGGGATGATTTCGTTTTCGCGGTACAGGCGGCTGGTGAAGTCGGGCTCGGTGACTTCGACGGTGGATAGCTTAGGGTTCACGGTCCAGAAGCTGCGGCAGCCGTGGGTGAGGCAGAGGAGGCGCTTTTCCTCGAGCTCGTCGGCGGTGTTGGAAGGAGAAAGGATCTCGATGACGATATCAGGTGCGCCTTGGAGGTACGCATCATCCGGCGTCGCGTTTGCACGGTGACGGGCAACGAACGCCACGTCTGCATAGCGGAAATGAAAGTCTTCCGTGGGCTGGAATGGGTACTCCATTCCTACCTCGCCGTAGGCGGCCAATCTTTCGGTGAGCAGTTTCACCAATGCAAGCTGGATTCGGGTGTGAAGGCGTTTGACAGGAGGCGCAAGTACCAGTTCGCCGTCGCGGAGTTCGTAACGGCCGTCGGGCGGATCAGGCAGTGCGAGAAATTCGCTCACCGTCACCAATTTGGTTTCTACAGCCATAACGAGCCTGTCTTCAGTATAAATGCGTCTAGGATTCAGTATGATACGCAAGATCGCCGGCGAAAAATCGATTCAATTGATGCGCGGGGACATAACGCACGTGCCCGTAGACGCGATCTGCAATGCCGCCAATTCACAGTTAGCGGGCGGGGGCGGGGTGGATGGCGCGATTCATCGGGCCGCGGGTCCAGCGTTGCGGCGCGAACTGGATGAAATCCTGCAGACGCATGGAGAGTGTCCAACCGGAAAGGCGGTGGCGACGTCCGCCGGTTCGCTTCCTGCGAAGTGGGTGTTCCATGCCGTTGGTCCCATTTACCGCGGGGGCGAAGACGGCGAGGCGGAAGCGCTGCGGTCGGCTTACCGCGCTTGCCTGGACTTGGCTGAGGAAAAGGGGGCCGAGTACGTCAGTTTCCCCTCCATCAGCACGGGCGTGTACGGGTATCCGGTAGAAGAGGCGGCCCGGATTGCGCTGAACGAGGTGATCTCCGCATTGCGAGAGGAGAAACGAAAGCTGAGCCGCGTGGTTTTTGTTCTATTCGACGACCGAACGTGCGCGGCGTATGCGGAAGCGCTTCGCGGAATCGTGCCGTAAGCGGTAGAATAGCCCGTAGATGCAAGTGCTACAGGCCGGCCAACACAAGTTGTTGCTGCTCGAACTCGATCCTGAATTTCTGGGGAACATCGTAAAGCAGGCCGGTTTCGAGTGCGTGATGAGCGAGACGGACCGCACGGTCACGCTGGATCTGACGGCGCCGGACCGGCAGGGTCCGTTGTTGTTGTTCGATGCGGCGGATCCTGGGAACCTGGGCTGGTTTTCGCGCTGCCAGTTTTACGTGGACGGCGGCACGGGCCTGGTTCTGCAGACTCCCATCATGGTGGCTAATCAACGCGACCGGACTGGGCATATGCTGCCGAACGCGCTTCGCGTGCAGATTGCGAAGGAGATCTCCACTACGTTCCGCTTGCCGGGCAAACAGCCTGTCACCGAGCAGATGGTTTATGCAGTGCTGTACAACCTTCTCAATGCGCTGATGAATGTCGGGGTGGGGGTGTGCGGCGGGCGTATAGTTAAGCCGCTCGCCGGCCGCACGGAAACGTTCGGCGCTCGGAACTAGGCGGCGCCAGCGACCTGAGTCTTCACCTGCGCGACCACCGCTTCCATCTGGCTCTGATAATCCTTGAGCTGTTCGGGCGTGCGCGCTTCAAAGCGCATGACGAGTACGGGCTGTGTGTTTGAGGCTCGGACCAGGCCCCAGCCATGCTCGAAGAGCACTCGCGCGCCATCTACGTCGACGACTTGGTGGGTTTGACGGAAGTAGTCGCGGACACGGGATACGATGTCGAACTTCACCTCGTCGAAGGTGTCGACACGAATCTCGGGGGTGGTGACCATGGCCGGCAGAGTTCGCGTTTGCGCTGACAGAGGCTCGCCGGAATCGGCTACGATCTCGATTAGACGGCAAGCGGCGTAGAGGGCGTCGTCAAAACCGAAGTAGCGATCCTTGAAGAACATGTGACCGCTCATTTCGCCTGCGAGTTCGGCGTGCTCTTCCTTCATCTTGGCCTTGATGAGGGAGTGGCCTGTCTTGTACATGATTCCGCGACCGCCCAGCTTGGCGATCTCGTCATACATCACTTGCGAGCATTTCACTTCGCCGATGAAGGTGGCGCCGGGTTTGCGGGTGAGGATTTCGCGGGCGTAGATAAGGAGCAGATAGTCGCCCCAGACTACAGTGCCTTTCTCGTCAATCGCGCCGATCCGGTCGCCGTCGCCATCGAAGGCAATTCCGAGTTCGGCTCCGGCGTCAGCGACAGCGCGCTTCAGGTGATCGAGATTGTGCTCCACCGTGGGATCCGGGTGATGGTTCGGGAAGTTGCCGTCCATCTCGAAGAAGAGTTCGGTGGCCTGGACGTTCAGCCGCTCAAGGAGGCGGTGCATGGTGGGCCCAGCGGCGCCGTTGCCGGCATCGAGCACGACCTTCACCGGGCGGCTGAACTGGAACTGGGCAGCAATCTCTTCGATGTAGGGGGTGACGATGTCGTACTCGCGGACGGAGCCCTCTCCGGAGTCGAAGTCGCTTTCTTCAATCTTCCGGCGAAGCTCCTGGATTTCGGTTCCGTGGATGGTGCCAGCGCCCGCGACGATCTTGAAGCCGTTGTATTCGGCGGGGTTGTGACTGCCGGTGATCATGATGCCGCCGTCGCAGTTCAGATGCTGTACGGAGTAATACAGAAGCGGCGTGGGAACCTCGCCGACGTCAGTCACTTCACATCCCGCGGAGATCAGCCCTTTGACGATGGCGTCGCGGAGGCGAGTGGAACTGGTGCGCACGTCGCGGCCGACGTTGATCTTCTTACCCAGTTTGCGTCCGATGTGCGTGCCGATGGCGCGGCCAAGCTGCTCGATGCCGGGGCTGAGGAGTTCGGCGTCGGCGATGCCGCGAATGTCGTATTCGCGAAAGATAGTCGTTTTGAGGATCACTAATCGAGTATAACGGCGTGCGATTCTAGATGTTTATGCCCGCGCGACGCTCCCCGTTGGAACCTCTGCGCATTGTCGCCATCGGCGGCGGCACCGGCCTTTCCAGCTTGCTGCATGGGCTGAAGCAGTACATGCACTGCGACGTGCAGGCCCAGACGCCTGGGGGCAAGCTCGACCTGACGGCTGTGGTCACGGTGACCGATGACGGGGGCAGTTCCGGCCGACTGCGGCGTGACTTTGCGATGCTGCCTCCCGGCGACATTCGCAATTGCCTGGTGGCGATGTCCGAAGACGAGGCGCTGCTGGCACGGCTGTTCCAATACCGGTTCGACGGCGGCAAAGGGCTGAAAGGCCATAGCCTGGGCAATTTGTTTTTGACCGCGCTGACGGACTTGACCGGGGATTTCGCGAAAGCGGTGCAGCATGCGTCGGATGTACTGGCGACGTGCGGCCGGATCTTCCCGTCGACGTCCACGAACGTGGTGCTGGAGGCGATGCTTGCCGATGGCACGCGGGTGGAGGGTGAGTCGAGGATTTCTAAGAGCCGCGCGCGCATCGAGCAGATCCGGCTGAAGCCGTCGCGGGTGAAGCCGCTGCAGGAAACGCTGGACGCCATCGAACGGGCCGACGTGATTACGCTTGGGCCTGGATCGCTGTTTACGAGCATTGTGCCGAACTTGCTGGTGAAAGGCATTTCCGAGGCGATCGAAGCATCGCCGGCGATGAAGCTTTGCTTCATGAATCTGATGTGGCAGCCGGGCGAGACGATCGATTTTACGGCGTCGGACCACGTTGCAGCGATTGAGCAGCATGCTCGGCGGAAGCTGGTGGATGTGGTGGCGTTAAATACTGCGCCGATCTCGTCACGGCTGCAGAAACAGTACGCCGAGAAGCGGGCTTTGCCGGTAGAGAATGACGTGGACCGCCTGGAGGATCTGGGCGTGAAGGTGATCGCCCGCCCGCTGGCCGCCCGCGGCGTCAAGATTCGTCATGATCCGGCGCGGATTGCCGATATTGCTATTCATGTGGCCGGAGAAGGCCGGCGGCGCAGGGTGCGAGTTCGAAAAAATCAATGAGTGACAACCTGACTGTTGTGATCCTGGCGGCCGGGCTCGGCACCAGAATGAAATCGCGCAAGGCTAAAGTGCTGCATGAGGCCGGCGGCATGACGCTGGTGGAGCATGTGGTTCGGTCCGCGCTGGCGGTGACATCGCCTGAGCGCGTGACGGTGGTGGTGGGGCATCAGGCTGATCGAGTGCAAGCAACGCTTGCACCCACGGGGGTGCGTTTCGCCTTGCAGACGGAGCAGAAGGGTACGGCGCACGCGCTGGAAATGTGCCGTTCCACGGTGCCGGACCACGAAGGGCGTCTGATCGTCCTCTATGGCGATTGCCCGTTGTTGTCGGTGGATACGATCCGTTTGCTGCTCGCGGATCATGCCGGGAGCGGCGCCACGGCAACCGTGATCACGACCGAGCTCGAGAATCCGACCGGATACGGTCGCGCGGTGGTGGGCGAAGGTCGCGTGCTGAAGGCGATTGTGGAAGAGAAGGCTGCTTCGCCCGAGCAGAAGAAGATACGCGAGATCAATTCGGGGATTTATTGTTTCGAGGCTCCGTTGCTGTGGGAGCACTTGAGCAGGATCGAGCCGAACCCCGCGTCGAATGAATACTACCTGACCGATATCGTGGACCTGTTCAATCGCGAAGGGTTGAGCGTGCGGGCGCTGCTGCATGCGAATGCGGATGAACTGATGGGGATCAATACGCGCGCGGAACTCGCCGTGGTCGATAACATATTTCGGGAGCGGAAGACTCGGGAACTGATGCTGGCGGGGGTCACGATCCGCCGGCCGGAGACAGTGACTGTGGATATGCAGGTGCGTGTGGGAATGGAGACCACCATCGGCGCATTCGCGCAACTGCTCGGCGATACAACTGTGGGAGAGGACTGCGCGATCGGACCCGGATGTATCTTGACGAATTGCGTGGTGGCCGATCGGGTGGAGATCTCGGCGTACACCGTGGCCCAGGATTCACGAATCGAGAGCGGCGCGACGATCGGACCGTTTGCTCGGCTGCGGCCGGGAAATGAGGTCGGAGAGGACGCGCATATCGGGAACTTTGTCGAGTTGAAGAAGACGAAGATGGGCACGGGCGCGAAGGCCGGGCATTTGGCGTACTTGGGCGATTCGGAGATCGGCGCAGGGTCGAACATCGGCGCGGGCACGATCTTCTGCAATTACGACGGGGCGAAGAAGCACAAGACGCAGATCGGCGATGGAAGCTTTGTCGGCAGCAATTCAACTCTGGTCGCGCCGGTTGAGGTGGGCAAGGGCGCGTATATCGGAGCGGGCTCGGTGATTACCGAGAAGGTGCCGGAGGATGCGTTGGCAATCGGCCGCGGACGACAGGCCGTGAAGGAAGGCTGGGCCAAGCGCAGGCGGGAGCGGAAGGGCTAAGAGCGACGTTTATGGCGCGCGCAAGCAAGGGACATCCCAAGAAGACTCACGAGCGGGCGGCCGGTGAATCCGCTTCGCGGCTCATCGATCAACGGATCGCGGAGCTTGGCGGATGGCGCGGGGAAACGTTGGCTCGCATGCGTGCGCTGATCCTGGAAGCCGACCCGGAGATGACCGAAGAGTGGAAGTGGATGGGCACTCCGGTGTGGTCGCATAACGGAAATGTCTGCACGGGTGAGACGTATAAGAGCGTGGTTAAGTTGACGTTCGCCAAGGGCGCCAGCCTTCCCGACCCGGCCGGTCTCTTCAATTCGAGCTTGGAGGGGAATACCCGTCGCGCCATTGATATTCGCGAAGGCGAAACGGTGGATGCGCGTGCCTTCAAGGCACTGATCAAGGCGGCAGTCGCGGCGAATGGCTCCTCAGGGAAGAAGGTGGTGCTCCTATCGGGCGGCAACCCGCAGATCGCGAAGGCGGACGGCGACGCTCCGGTTCAGGCGTACATCGCCGCCATGCCGGGTTGGAAGAGCGATCTTGGAAAGCGGCTGGATGAGCTTATCGTGCGCATCGTACCCGGAGTTCGTAAAGCTGTGAAGTGGAACTCGCCCTTTTACGGTGTTGAAGGGCAGGGCTGGTTTCTGTCGTTTCACGTGCTGACTCGGTATGTGAAGGTGACCTTCTTTGCTGGCATGTCGTTGGACCCGCTGCCCCCGGGTGGAACCGAGCGCAGTGGTGAGGCGAGGTGGATTGACATCTACGAACGCGACGGACTCGATGAGGCGCAGATGGCGAAGTGGGTAAAGCAGGCTGCGGCGCTGCCAGGTTGGGATCCTGGCCGTCGGTCTTAAGCTGCCAGTTCTACGGCTTCTTGGGCGGAGGGGCAGCGGCGCGCACGATGATGCGCATCGCTATGTCGCCTTCCTCGCTGGGCTTGAATCCTACGGTCACGCGGGCATTGGGTTTCAGTGTGCCTTCGACCTTTGTCTCGGCAGTGATGAGGAAAGTGCGATCCTCGGGAGGCTTGCCCAGGACTGCGCGATTGACGATGATTCTGCCGGGCGGGAGGTCTGTTATGGTGCCTGAAACGAACTCGTAGTTTGGTTCAGGCGCGGGTGCGGGTTCCTGCGCCGTGATGGCCCAAGCGGATAGAGACAGAAGCAAACACACGAGTACTGTTCGGAGAGGCCACTCCCATAGGGTAATCCTTTCCGATGAACCTGAACTGAAGCCGCGATTAAGTTTCATTCATTCTCTGGTTACAGGACCAGTACCGGGTGATACACGTTCGGTAGCTTCGCTTCGCCGATCGCCAGCAGTTCACCATCGGGCGAAAGCGCCTTCACATACTTTGACGTAGACGGAGCCCGAAACGGAGAAGTTCGAAAATCACGGCCTTGCCGAATGCCCGATGCCGTGGCTGCGTCCACGTGCTCACAAGGAAACTCCGGGAGCAGATCCGCGGCCGGGATGATTGCCTGTTGGATGCACCCATCGGCCGAAAGCTGTACCAAATGTTCGAGGGTATGGGCCATACCGAGATCGAAGCCGCCGGACGCGGTTCGACGCAGAGCCTTCAAAAAGGCTCCTGTTTCGAGAGCCTTTCCCAGATCGTGCGCGATGCTTCGGAGATAGGTTCCGGCGCCGCAGTGGACGCGGACATCGATCTCGGCGCCTTGGCAGCGGAGCAAGTCGATGCGATGGATCTCCACTTCCACCGGCTGCATCGTGACCTCGACGTTCTTGCGCGCGAGTTTGTAGGCTGGTGTGCCTTGAATCTTCTTGGCTGATACGGCGGGCGGCGTTTGCATGATGCGCCCGCGAAACCGACCCAGCAGATCGTAAACCCGCTCGGGATCAAGCGTCACCGGGATCCGTTCTGATGTCGGCTTGCCTTCGGCGTCGTAGGTGTCGGTGGAGTAGCCGAACTCGATTGTGCCCTCGTAGACTTTGTCCGCCCGGCCGAAGAATTGTGCGAGGCGTGTGGCGCGTTCGATGAGGAGCGGAAGAACGCCCGTCGCCATCGGGTCCAGCGTGCCGAGGTGGCCCACTTTCCGGGTGCCGACAATGCGGCGGGCTTTGTTTACGACATCGTGCGACGTCCACCCCGCAGGCTTATCGACGACCAGGACTCCGTTGCGCGGTTCCACGTTTGACCAATTTAGCATTCACCCGCTGTTACTCTAGTGCCATGGAAGAGGAAGTCGTAGGCAAGATCTACGACCGCAAGTTGACGGGGCGTTTGTTGCGGTATTTGCTGCCCTACAAGGGCTACGTCGCGATTGCGCTGGTGTTCCTCGGATTCAATTCGGTGCTGCAGATCGCCGGGCCGCTGCTGATGAAGCTGGCGGTGGATCGGTATTTGGCGCCGACGAACGCGCAGCCCATGTGGACGCCGTTCGATGGGTGGCTCGCGTCCGATCCGTGGACGGGACTGGCTCAGATTTCGCTGCTGTATTTTCTGGCTGTGATCGGCGCACTGGTGCTGGACTTTGGGCAAACGATTCTGATGCAGCAGACGGGTCAGAACGCAATGTTCGACCTGCGTCGACAGTTGATGGGACACCTGCAAAGACTGGATGTGCAGTACTTCGATCGCAATCCCGTGGGTCGGCTGGTGACTCGTGTGACCACCGATGTGGATGTGCTGAATGAGTTGTTCAGCACGGGCATTGTGACCATGCTCGGGGACCTGCTGGTGATCTCGTTTGTGGTGCTGGCGATGTTCCAGTTGAGCCCTGGACTGACCCTTATTCTGCTGGGTGTGATGCCCTTTGTGATTCTGGTGACGGTGCTGTTCCGCCGCGCCGTATCGCAGAGCTACCGGCGCATTCGCGTGGCGATCGCGAAGATCAACTCGCACCTGCAGGAGCATGTGAACGGCATCGCGGTGCTGCAGTTATTCAACCGCGAGAAGAAGAGCGGGCAAGAGTTCGAGCGCGTCAACCGCGAGCATATGGTCGCGTTCAAGGATTCGATCTCGGCTTATGGCTGGTTTTATCCGATCGTGGAATGGCTGAGCATGCTTGCTTTGGCGGCGATGCTGGCGTGGGGCGGCTGGAAGATCACGAGCGGGGCTTTGACGCTGGGCATCTTGGTTGCGTTCTTCCAGTACGGGATGCGGTTCTTCCGTCCCATTCAGGATTTAAGCGAGAAGTACAACATCCTGCAGTCGGCGATGTCTGCGGCGGAGCGGATCTTCAAGCTGATGGATACCGAGCCGGAGATTGTAAGTCCAGCGGCGCCGGTTGTGCCGGTGGGGAGTCGCATCGAGTTCGACCACGTTTGGTTCGCCTACAAGGGTGAAGACTGGGTTCTGCAGGACGTCAGCTTCACGATTGAGGAAGGCGAGACGATCGCGGTGGTCGGGCATACGGGGGCAGGCAAGACGACGCTGGCAAATCTGCTGTTGCGGTTTTATGACGTACAGAAGGGCACGATTCTTGTGGGTGGCGTCGATGTTAAAGATTGCGACGTAGGCTTGTTGCGCAGGCAGTTCGGCATCGTGCTGCAGGATCCTTACCTGTTCTCAGGCACGATTGCGGATAACATCCGGCTGGGGACAGAGGGCATCTCGGATGAGGCGATTGCGAAGGCGGCAGCCGAGGTGAACTTACGCGATTACATCGAAAGGCTGCCGGAGCATTTTGAGA
>DASQDN010000588.1:0-2335 GCA_035634155.1 Bryobacteraceae bacterium
CAGCGATCACTGGTTGAATGGAGAGAAGGTCGTTGAATACGAGACGAACTCCGGACCCCTCGTGGGACCTCTGGTCTTCCAGAACCACCTGACCCGGGCCTGGTTCCGAGACGTGAAAATCCGGCGCCTGGATTAAGGTTCGCCTGCGATCTGAAGGCTAGGCCTGCTTTTCCGCGAGGTCGCCAATGATCGGGAGCTTGAAGCGCTCACCTTGGTAGGCTTTGACCATCAGTAGAATCCAGAGACCCAGGAAAGCGAGCGAGAGCAGCATCGCGACCAGGCTCAGCACGGTCACCAGGCCCCACGGCAGCATCATCATGATGATGGTCTCCACAATCCAGAACGCGATCCATGCAGCGTTCAGGAAGATCGATTGGAAGGCGTGGAACCGGACGAACTTGTCCTGGTTGTATGGCGTAAGCACCAGGAAGAGAATGCCCGTGATAAACCCGAGCAAGTAGGAGAGAGCCCCGGCTACGTTGGGAGCCATCCCTCCGGCGGTCGCCACAGGGGCCGAGTACGGGTGGGCTCCCGGCGCGGTTCCGGTATTGTAGGATTGCGCGCCCGGCGGCGGTGCTGCCGCGGCGTCCACCGACGTGCCGCACTTGGCGCAGAATCGCCCCTGAACCGAGGCGCCGCAATTCGGACAAAACATGAGGTTCCCTCCAAGGAAGTGGAAACTGTCGTGGCCCAATGTACATGAGCCGTTCCCTATAAGCAATAGCGTATTCGTAGATGTAATCAGCTCAACGATTGCGTCAATCGATACACTGTACCTTAAATGGGTCGCATCCGGATTCTGTCGGACCACGTGGCTAATAAGATCGCTGCGGGAGAGGTAGTGGAGCGTCCCGCATCCGTTCTAAAGGAATTGCTCGAGAACTCGCTGGATGCAGGCTCTACGGATATTCGCATTGACGTGGAAAGCGGCGGGCGGCGACTGATCCGCATCACCGACGACGGCTGCGGCATGCTTCGCGACGATGCTCTACTCGCGTTCGAGCGTCATGCCACCAGCAAGTTGCGCGATGCCGACGACCTGCTGGCGATCTCGACGCTCGGGTTCCGCGGCGAAGCGCTGCCGTCCATTGCGGCAGTGTCGCGACTGCTGCTGGAAACGCGTTCGGCCGACGAAACGACGGGAACAACCGTCGAGATCGCGGGAGGGAAGATCTTTCGCTGCGACGAGTCGGCGCTGCCGAAGGGCACCGTCATCACTGTCCGGGATTTGTTCTTCAACGTGCCGGCTCGGCGGAAGTTCCTTCGTACCGAGCAGACCGAGTTGGCGCACATTGCGTCCCTGGTGACGCACTACAGTCTCGCGCATGCCGACAAAAGCTTCGAACTGCGCCACGGCGCCAGCCTGCTGCTGAGCGTGACGCCGACCGAAAACATCCGCGACCGCGTGTACCAGGTGTTTGGGGCTCAGGTGCTCGATGATCTGGTGGACCTTGGATACACCGAGCGGGTAATGACTCTGGCCGGGGGCGACGACGATTCCGGAGATCGGGTGTTCGCGCTTCGTGGGTTCGTTTCGCGGCCGCAGGTACAGAAGCTGAACCGGAACTCCATCTACCTCTTCGTGAATGGGCGGCTGATCCGAGACAAGCTCCTGATGCATGCCTTATCCGCGGCTTATCACAACCTGATTCCGCCTGCCTGCTATCCGTTTGCCCTGTTGTTCCTCGATTGCGACGCCGAGGAGGTGGACGTGAACGTTCATCCGTCAAAGACCGAGGTACGGTTCCGGCATGGCTCGTTTGTTCACGATTTCGTGCGGGACAGCATTCGCGGCGTACTAATGGAAAGCCGGCCGGTGTCGGCCATGCCGCAGGCCGTTTCGCCGCAGCCCGCCGCCGAGCTTCCGTATTCCGAGTTCACCGAGCGAATCGAGGCGGAGCGCTTCGAGCCGGTGTTTGCCACCGCAACCGCGGCAGTGGCCGAGGCCGACCTCCCGGTAATTCCTATCGCCAGTCCAACTCCTCCACGCGTATCTACACGACCGCTGGTGATCCCGGACACCCACGGGAGCATGCGCCTGGACGAGGACCCGTCTATGTCGATGCAGTTATTAACGGACTTGCGGCCGCTGGGCCAGATCCACAACAGCTTCATCATCGCGGCGGGGAAGGACGGGCTGTGGATCATCGATCAGCATGTCGCGCACGAGCGCATTCTGTTCGAGAAGGTGTTGAAGCAGCGGCAGAAGAATGCGGTGGAGCGCCAGCAGTTGTTGATGCCGGTGGTGTTGGAATTGACGGCGGGCCAACAGCTTCAGTACGCCCGGATTGCTGACGAACTCAACACGACCGGCTTCGAGACCGAGCCATTTGGG
>DASQDN010000589.1:0-10275 GCA_035634155.1 Bryobacteraceae bacterium
AAATGCCGCCAGCTTTCAGAAAGCCGTTCTGGCGCAGGATTCGATTGTGACGGCGTTCGGCCAGGCGTTCACATCTGCCACTGCGGTGGCCGAGTCAAACCCGGCGCCGACCAGCCTTGGCGGTATAACCGTATCGATTGAAGATTCGGCCGGCGTCGCTCGCAATGCGCCTCTCTTCTTCGTCTCCCCATCACAAGTTAACTTTGTGATGCCCGAAGGAACCGCGCCTGGCGTGGCGACAATCACCGTAATCGGCGGTCCGGAGCCGTTCCGAACCTCCGTCCTGGTGAAGCCGGTTGCGCCCGGATTGTTCGCTGTATCCGGCCTGGCCGCTGCCAATGTGTTTACGTTCCGAGGCAGCGACGTCACGGCGACGAATACGATCCGCGCCGCGGCCGGAGGAAGTCTGGAACTCGCTCCTATTGACCTGGGCAATGAAGAACAGAAGGTATTCCTGATCCTTTACGGCACGGGCATTCGCCATCACGGTGGCGCCGTGACCGCCCAGATCGGGTCCGCGACAGTGCCGGCGGCATACGCTGGCCCGCAAGGCGCCTTCGCCGGTGAAGACCAGATCAACATCGAGCTTCCGCGATCGCTGCGAGGAGCAGGAACGGTCGACGTGACGCTCACGGTCGACGGGCAGACCACGAATGTAGTAAAAATCCGAATACAGTAATGCCGTCGGAATTCAAAGCGGCTTCACACTTCAACTTGAGGAGAACACCAGATGAGAATAAAGACAATCAACAGGCTTGCAACGCCAGTGCTGGGCGCGGTATTCACGATGGGTGTAACAGGACTTATGGATGTACGCGTCGCCAGCGCGCAATCGACTCCCACCTACGACGACGCCGCGGTACAGAAAGGCCTGCAGATCACGCCCGTGACTCTGGATTTCACCGGCCGCGATCGCAATCAGGTCGGCTACGGCAGCTACCTTGTGAACGCGGCGGGCGGATGCAACGACTGTCACACCAATCCGTCCTTCAAAGCCGGCGGCGATCCTTATAAAGGCGAGCCCAAGATGATCAACACCGCTGGCTATCTGGGCGGCGGCACTGCATTCGGACCATTTAACTCCCGCAATCTCACTCCCAGCGTCGATGGACCCGTGACCGGCAATCTCACCAACTTCAAGCGCGTAATGCGAACCGGCGTTGACCTAAAGCAGTTGCACCCGCAGATTTCGCCCCTTCTTCAGGTGATGCCCTGGCCCGTGTACGGTGAGTTGACCGACCGCGATCTGGATGCGATCTTCGCCTTTTTGAGTTCGATCCCGTGCGTCGAAGGTGGCCCTGGCGAAAAGGCGAATCGCTGCGCGGCTCCTGCGCCGACCGCCGTGGCATCGCCGAAGGACTTGAATACCTTCGACAATCAGATTCAACTCGACGCCACCAAATCCACCAGCGCGAACGCCGGACCGCTGACCTACCGCTGGACCGTGGCCCCGGGCAGCCCGACAGCCGCTATCTCCAAGGCCGATACGCCAACCCCGATCGTTCAGTTCCCCACCGGTCCTGCCAAGTACACCTTTGACCTCACCGTCACCGATTCGGCCGGACGAACGGCCACAGACAGAGTCAGCGTCAACTTCGCCCGATCAGCCTTCTAGCTTCCCGACTACGGCGTCACCGCGCGTGGTGGCGCCCTCAACTGCTTCTCTTCTCCGATTACTCCTCCACCAGCAAACTCTTCAACGCGCTTCCGATCGCGATGAATTCATCCAGGTCGAGCGGCTTGCGAATATACTGCGACGCGCCCAATCGCGCGGCGTCTTCGCGATCCCGCACGGCCGCCGAAGAGCTGAGCACCGCCAGCGGCACTCCGCTCCACGCGTTCTGCGCGCGGATATGTTCCAAAACTTCGCGGCCGTTTCGCTTGGGCAGATTCAAATCAAGGATAATGAGCTTCGGCGCATTGATCGTTTCGGCACGGCTTCGATCGACAAACTTCATCGCCTTCTCGCCGTCGGTCATCACGACCATCTCTGTGTCCACTCCATGCTCGAGCAGCGCTTGCTTCAGCAGACTCACATCGGCCGGATTGTCCTCCACCACGAGAATGTATTGGGAGGGCAATCCCATCCCCTGTATCTCAGGATTCGCGGATGGGGAGCGTGAAGGAGAAGGTCGATCCGTGTTCTGGCTCAGACTCCACCCAGATTCGTCCTCCGGCGCGCTCCACGATGCGCTGACAAATCGCCAGCCCCAAACCGGTGCCTGGGTATTCCTTGGCAGTGTGGAGGCGCTTGAACAATCCAAAGATCTGGTCAACATATTGGGGATCAATTCCTATTCCGTTGTCCTTGACTGAGAAGACCCAATCCGGGCCCCGGCGTCGTGCGCCGATGGTGATCAACGGAGGGTCCGCCCTCCGGTACTTAATCGCGTTGCCGATCAGATTCTGAAACAACTGCTCCAGATCGCGCGGCCGCAGACTAACCAACGGTAATTCCTCGCACTCGATCGTCGCCCCGCTTTCACTGATGGCTGCCTCCAGATTCGCTTTCGCGGTCTGCACTGCCGCGTTCGGATCGGCCACCTCGCCCGCCGGAATGTTTGAGGCGGAGAGTTCGGTATAAGTCAGCATGTCCTGCAACAGCCGGTTCATGCGTTGCGCGGCTTCCACCGTCTGCGTCATGAAAGCATCTGCTTCCGCGCCGAATTGACTCCGATACTGGCGCTGCAACAACTGCGTAAACAGCGATACCATTCGCAGCGGCTCCTGCAAATCGTGCGCAGCCGAGAACGCGAATTGTTGCAGGTCGGCGTTCGCCCGGCGAAGCTGCTCATTCATCTCTCGCAGGAGTTCCTGATGGCGCTCGGCCTCGGTCACATCTCGCGCCACCTTGGAAGCGCCGACAATGCGCCCCGTACTGTCTCGTACCGGCGACACAGTCAACGACACCCACAGCACCCGTCCATCCTTAGTGCGACGTTGTGTCACGTAGTGCTCCACACGCTCGCCGCGCGAAATCCGGCCGAGGATATTCGGAATCTCATCCACCCGCTCCGGAACAGCCAGCATGCTGACGTGCCTTCCAATGACCTCCGACGCGGTGTAGCCGAAGATGCGCTCAGCCCCCCGATTCCAACTCAAGATCGTGCCCTGCAGATTCTTGCCAACGATCGCGTCATCGGAGGACTCCACGATCGCCGCCAGACGCTGATGCGCTTCGTGCGCGAGCGCTCGCCCATGCGCGTTCGCTGTCAGCAAGACCGATCGCGAGGACCCGTCCTTGCACCGCAGCGCCACCTGGTAACCGTGCCCTCTTGCCAGCCGCCCGATGATCGCAGACCTATCCTCCGCGTCCGCGAGAAAATCGCCGATATTGCTCCCGACATACTCGTCCCGCGAATAGCCGAGCAGATTCAGCTCAGTTTCGCTTACCCACAAGATGCGTCCGTCGGCCCCGACCCAGTGCAGGCCCACGCCCGCCGCCTCAACGAACGCCGTCATCTCTTCCTCGCGTCGCTTGCGTTCGGTGATATCCCGATAATGGAGCAGCAGCCCGGCAGCGCTCGGAAACGACGCGACCTCAAACCAGGTCTCCGCCGCGCCGTCTCGGAACGGATGCTCAAAGCGCCACGGCGCCTGCACAGTCATCGCATGGCGGTACCGTTGTTCCAGTTCCCGATCGAGCGTCTGAGGCAGATGCTGCCAAAGCGTTCTGGCGTCAACTTGGCCGGCAGTTTGCAACAAACGCGTGGCGGACGCATTCGCGAAAACAACGCGCCAGTCGCTGTCTACCAGGAGGATCGGCTCTGTTATTTGCCCTACGATGTCCTGCGCGGAGACACCCGCACTGCTAGCCGAGAACGGTAGCGACGCGTCGCCGTCGTCGTGGGATGCGGGGCGCATATGGATTGTTATTCGCGAACTAGCGACGTAACCACGCCGGGCAACACCGGCGACCCGGATCGAACTCTGTCCATTCTGACATAGCGAGCCCGATTTCACCACAGCTCGGCTTTTGTTAAACGGTCTCATGACGCATACAATTGAGGAGACCTTTAAACAAGGCAAACCATGACCGTGAGGATTAAGATGACTCGCTGGATCTCATCTACGCTGTGCTTACTGACCTCGTTCTGTTCTGCTTCCGCACAAGATGCTCTCCAATCCCTTGGGCGCTTTGAAGGCCACGCCGACGTTGGAACGGTACTGCACCCCGGATCCGCGGCATACGACGCCGCTACGCGAACTTATACCGTAAGTGGAAGCGGTGAGAACATGTGGGCCACCAAGGATGGCCTGCACTTTGTGTGGAAAAAGGTCTCCGGCGATGTCACAATTGCCGCCGATATCCAGCACCTTTCCACCGGTGGCGACCCTCACCGTAAGGCCATATTGATGGTGAGGCAAAGCCTCGATGAAGACTCCGCTTACGCCGATGCCGCTGTTCACGGTGACGGACTAACCTCGCTCCAGTTCCGCGATGAGAAGGGCGCCGCGACCCACGAAGTGCAGGCGAATGTGACCGGACCCAAGCGCGTACAGCTAACCAAGCGCGGGAACGAATACTACATGTGGGTAGCCGGCGCTGGCGAGCCGTTGCGACTGGCAGGCGGCTCGGTTCGCTTCGCTCTACAGGAGCCCTTCTACGTCGGCATAGGAGTCTGCTCCCACAACAAGGACAGGCTTGAGAAAGCATCTTTCTCCAACGTCGAGCTAACCGTCAAACTGACCTCAAATGAGCCCGCCCCGCTCCTGATAAGCACTCTCGAAACCATCGCCGTCGCCTCCACCGATCGCCGAGCCGTATACGTCACCCAAGGCCGCATCGAGGCGCCGAACTGGACTCCCGACGGCACGACACTGATCTACAACAGCGGCGGTCGGATGTATCGCATTCCCGCCACCGGCGGCAAGCCCGAAGCGATTGACACAGGCACGCTGCTCCGCTGCAACAACGATCACGGAATATCGCCCGACGGAAAGGAACTCGTGGTGAGCGACCAATCTCAACCCGACCGGCGATCCCGCATCTATATCCTTCCC
Organism: Bryobacteraceae bacterium; assembly: GCA_035634155.1. Taxonomy (GTDB): domain Bacteria; phylum Acidobacteriota; class Terriglobia; order Bryobacterales; family Bryobacteraceae; genus DASQDN01. Next base: position 5,005 of record DASQDN010000589.1, read on the forward strand.
ATCGGCGGAGGCACGCCGCGTCTCATCACTGACAAAGCGCCGTCGTATTGGCATGGATGGTCCCCCGACGGCAAGACCCTGACGTACTGCGCCCAGCGGGACGGTGAGTACGATGTCTACACCATCCCCGCGGCCGGCGGCGAGGAGAAGCGCCTCACCACAGCCAAGGGATTGGACGACGGCCCCGAATACTCACCCGACGGGCAATACATCTACTTCAACTCCGATCGCACCGGACGGATGCAGATCTGGCGAATGAAGTCCGACGGAACCGAGCAGGAACAGGTGTTTGAGGACGAGTTGAACAACTGGTTCCCGCACATCTCGCCCGACGGCCGCCAGATGGCCTTCCTCACGTATGAGAAGGATGTAACCGGCCATCCGGAGAACAAGAACGTGCAGCTCCGAGTGATGACGCTGGCCGAAAAACGTATCCGCGTGCTCGCTAAGCTCTTCGGCGGACAGGGGACCATCAACGTTCCCTCGTGGTCTCCGGACAGCCGCCGGCTCTCGTTCGTCAGCTATCAGCTAATGCCCGCCGCAGAAAAATAGGGGGCAGCGCCCTATTTCACCCATTTCTTCCGCAGGCACACGCGCCAAAAAGGCGAAATAGGGCGCTGCCCCCTATTTCCCCTTTTCCTCGACCTCAGTGAAAGTCGTGCGAGGGCACCGGAATCGCGTTCACGTCGATCGCTTCCACTCTGCCCGCCTTCACCGATATCGATCCCTGCTGGTTTTGCAACGTGCCCTGAATCAGCAGAAACGGATGCCGCACCACGGTGTCTTTATATCGCTCAAACATCTTCGGTTCGATGATGATGTTCGCCACCCCGGTCTCGTCCTCCAGACTCAGAAACACGAACCCATGGGCAGTCCCCGGTCTTTGCCGCACGATCACCGCGCCGGCAACCTTCACCAACTGCCCATCGCGAAGCGCGTGGAGTTCCGTCGCTGTATACACGCCCAGCGAATCCATCTCCGGCCGGTAATACGCCATCGGATGGCGGCCGACCGTCAGACCCGTTCCCGTGAAGTCGGCGTTCAACCGCTCCTTGGTCGTCATCTGCGGAAGCGGCGAGAACTGCTCGATTTGCTCCACCGCGTCTAGTAAAGGTCCCGCCGGGCGCCGCGCACGCTCGGCGTCCCACATCGCGTCGCGTCGTCGAACGTCATTGATGAAATTCAGCGCCCCCGTCTTCGCCAGCATGCGCAACTCATCTTTCCGAAGCTCCGGTACGCGACGCGCCAGATCATCGATGCTGGTAAATGGCGATGCCCCGCGCGCCGCAACGATGGCCCGACCTGCTTCTTCCCGAAGTCCCCGAATATACCGAAGGCCGATCCGCAGGCTCTTGTCCGCATCCACGGTGCAAGGCCAATCGGACCGCGTCACATCCGCTGGCAGCACCCGCAACCCGTGTCGCTGCGCGTCCTTCACCAGCGTCGCCGGATGATAAAACCCCATCGGCTGGTTGTTCAGCATCGCCGCTGTGAACGCCGCCAGATAATGACACTTCAAATACGCGCTGGCATAAGCGAGCAGCGCAAAACTCGCCGCGTGCGATTCAGGAAATCCATACAATGCAAAGGACGTGATGGAGTGAACAATCGCATCCTGCTGCGCCCCCACAATGCCGTTGCGAGCCATCCCCGCACGGAGCTTCGCTTCCACTTCCTTCATCCGCTTCTCCGATCGCTTTGAACCCATGGCGCGCCGCAACTCCTCGGCTTCGCCGCCGGTAAACCCTGCCACCGTCATCGCCATGCGAAGCAGTTGTTCCTGAAACAGCGGAACCCCGAGCGTACGCTGCAAAATCGGCTCCAGCGAGGGATGCATGTAGTCGGGCTGCTCCAGCCCCATTCGGCGGCGCAGATACGGATTCACCATCTTGCCGACGATCGGGCCTGGCCGGATGATGCCCACCTGCACCACAATGTCGTAGAACTTCACAGGATGCACACGCGGAAGCACCGCCATCTGAGCACGGCTTTCAACTTGAAAAAGGCCGATGGTATCCGCCTTCTGTAGCGCGCCATAAACCGCGCGATCGTTTGGCGGCAGGTGCGCGAGGCTGACCTTCTCGCCGTAGTGCTTGTCGACCAGATCGATCGTATCTTCAAGCACCGCCATCATTCCTAAGCCGAGCAGATCGATCTTCAGCAGTCCCATGTCCGCGCAATCGTCTTTGTCCCACTGCAGGACGCTTCGTCCTGGCATGGTCGCGGGCTCGAGCGGGACAACGCTGTCCAACCGGCCCTGCGCAATCACCATACCGCCCGAGTGCTGCCCCAAGTGCCTCGGCAAATCCTGCACCGCGACATAAAGCTCCAAAAACTTCCGCACGCGTGGATCGCTTAGCTGGAACCCCGCTTCTCGAAAGTTGCGCTCAGGAGTTTCCGTCGGGTCCTTCCATTCAAACGTACGAACCAGGGCCGCCAGCCGAGCCAGTTCCTGCTCCTTATACCCGAGCACCTTCCCGATATCTCGCGCCGCCGATCGGCCCCGATACGAAATTACGTTCGCCGTCATCGCGGCGCCTTGGCGCCCATAGCGCTCGTAAACGTATTGGATAACGCGCTCGCGCTTATCCCCGCTCGGCAGGTCGATATCGATGTCGGGCCATTCGCCCCGTTCTTCGGAAAGGAAGCGTTCGAACAGCAACTCCATCGCCACCGCATCCACCGCGGTGATGCCAAGCGAATAACACACCGCGCTGTTTGCAGCCGAGCCTCTTCCTTGCGCCAGGATGTCGTTCTCTTTGCAAAACCGCACGATATCCCAAACAATTAAGAAGTAGCCTGCAAGCTGAAGCCGATCGATCATCGCCAACTCATGCTCGATCTGCCGGTGAGCTGCCCGATGTTCGGGACGGTACCGTTCCTTAGCCCCCTTCCGAGTCAGATCGCGCAGAACCGACATCATCGACTCGCCCGGCTTCAAAGGATACTCCGGGAAGCGATACCCCAGATCCTTCATCGTGAAGTTGATCCGGTTGGATAGCTCAACGGTGTTAAACACCGCGTGCGGCACATCGGCGAACAGGCGCATCATCTCCGCCCCTGACTTCAAGTGCCGCTCTGCGTTGCGGGTGAGAAGCCGTCCCGCATCCTCGATGTTGACCTTCTCTCGAACGCAGGTGAGAACATCGACAATCTGCCGTTGTTCCGGGTGGGCATGCCACGAGCCATTGGTAGCCAGCAGGGGCATCTGCACTCGCGCCGCGATCTCCATCACGTGCTGATTGCGAGCCTCCTGCTCACGGCTGCGATGACGCTGCAGTTCGGCGTAAGTATGCTCCCTGCCGAAGATCAAAAAGGCTTTCTCAAGCTCCGGCCCACCTTCCGCGCCCGCAAGGCAGATGAGACCTTCCGCGTGCTCGGCGATCTCCTCCGGACTAGCCGCGCCCTCGCCCTTGGGCGCGCGCATCTTCATCCGCGTGATCAGCTTACAAAGGTTGTGATAACCGGTCTGCGATTCGCAAAGCAGCGGGTACGAAGTTCCATCCGTACACGTCACTTCCGCGCCGATATGCGCTTTAAGCCCGAGCTTCTTGGCGGCTAGATACTGCCTTACAGAACCGTAGACGCCGTTGCGATCAAGAACGCCGATCCCCGCTTGATCTAGCGACGCTGCCACTTCCACCAGTTCTTCGGGCTGCGACGCGCCTTCCAAAAAGCTGAACGCGGAACGCGCGTGAAACTCGACGAACACTTACCAGGCTTCGGCGTTGCGGTAACCGTAGGGATCGGCGCCGGCTTCCAACGCTCCGTTCGGCAGCACGCGAATCAGCACTGGGTAAGCTCCGCTCGCCCACCGGCTCCGAACCGAAGTCTTATGCCCGCGCCCGGTGAGATCCGCGTATACCTTCCCTGGAATCCGCTCGTCCAGCAGCAGATCGCCAGGGTTCATCGCATGGTTGTCAAAGCTCGACACCAAATGACGCGTTTGGAATCGCGGCGCCTCAATCGCGGTCTGCGCATCCATACCGAACTCCACCACGTCCAGGAAGATCTGTAGCAGCGCCTGGTCCTGGTTATCGCCGCCCGGAGTCGACAGAACCATCGCCGGCTTGCCGTTCTTCGTGACCAGTGTCGGACTCAGCGTCACGCGGGGACGCTTGCCGCCGGCAAGCTCGTTCGGATGTCCGGGGATCAGCAGAAAGCTCTGCGCGCGCTGCGTCAGCGGAATGCCCGTATCTCCGGCAATCACTGACGGCAGCCATGCGCCCGATGGAGTCACGGCGAACATCACTCCGTTCTTGTCCATCGCAGTGATGCAGGTGGTATCGCGCGCCATCAATGCATCGTCGATTTCAGTGCGTCCCATGCGCTCGGCTGCGGGATGACGACCCATCTTGCCCTGAATGGTTCCGGGATGGAAATCCATGGAAGCTTCAGGCTGAATTCCCGCGCGGCGGCTCAGCGCGTACTCCCGCGACAACAGAGTCTTTGCCGGAATCTTGGCCACGTCGGGATCGCCATAATACGTGTCCCGATCCGCGTATGCGAGCTTCAGCGTCTCCACAACCTTGTGCAGATACGGCGCCGAATTATGCCCCATGGCCGCGAGATTGTCGGGCTCCAGCATGTTCAAGGCTTGCAGGAACACAGGTCCCTGACTCCAGAAGCCCGGCTTGTAAACCGTGTAACCGCGATACGTGACGTGCTCCGGCTCTTCCGGCTTCACCCGAAACGCCGCCATATCCTCAAACCGCAGCAGTCCGCCGTTCGCTTTGCTGAACGCGTCGATCTTGCGCGCAATCTCTCCACGATAAAAATAGTCGCGTATGGCATCGATTGCAGCGGCGCGAGATGCGCCGCTCTTTAACGCCCGCTGCTCCACGGCTGCCATCGCGCGCAAAGTACGAGCCAGATCCGGCTGCCGGAAAATGTCGCCCGGCGCGGGCATTTGCGGACTCGGCAGGAAGTAAGCCTTCGACGTCGGCCACAGTTCAAAGAACCGACGGCTGCGCACAATCGAGCCGGCGCGTGTCTCATCCAGCGGCATCGCGTCGGCAAGTTCAATTGACGGAGCAATCACCTCACCGAACGAGAATGTGCCGAACTCTTTCAACGCGACTAGCCCGGCTTCCACCATTCCAGGCACGATGGCGGGCATCAGCCCTGCCACGGGAATGAAGCCCTTCAGCCCGCCCGGTTCCAGCGTCATCAACTCGCCGGCCTTGATGCGGCGATTGCGAAACAGATCCGCGCTCGCATCTTTCGGCATTGTGCCCACGCCCGCAAGCGAGATTACACGACCCTCTTTCG
>DASQDN010000590.1:0-6321 GCA_035634155.1 Bryobacteraceae bacterium
AGGATTCTCGTTCCAGGTCAGCGATGGCCTGGGCGGAACAAACACCGCGGCAATCGGCATCACAGTCAATCCAGTGAACGATGCCCCGGGCTTCGTCAAGGGCGCAGACCAGACGGTGCTCGAGGATTCCGGCGCGCAGACCGTCCCGGGTTGGGCGACAGCGATCAGCGCGGGTCCGGCCGATGAAGCCGTCCAGGGTTTGACCTTCAACATCACGGGCAATTCCAACCCCGCCTTGTTCTCGGCTGGACCGGCGGTCGCCGCGGATGGAACCCTTACTTATACGCCTGCGGCAAACGCGTCCGGATCGGCGACCATTACGTTGACGCTGAGCGACCTCGGCGGCACAGCCAATGGTGGCGTGAATACAAGCGGTCCGCAGGAATTCATCATCAATGTCACGCCGGTGAATGATGCTCCGTCGTTCACCAAGGGCGCCGACCAGACGGTTCTGGAAGATGCGGCGCCGCAAACGATTCCCAATTGGGCAACAGCGATCAGCGCCGGCGCCAACGAGTCGGGACAGACCGTGAGCTTCGTCATCGTTTCCAACGACAATCCTTCCTTGTTCTCGGCCGGCCCTGCGGTTTCGCCCACGGGTACTCTGACCTACACGCTCGCCGCGAATCGAAACGGCGTGGCCAATCTTTCCGTGCGCATTCAGGATGACGGCGGCACGGCGAACGGCGGTGTCAATGAAAGCCCCGCACAGAGCTTCACGATCACCGTTACTGCCGTCAATGACAAGCCGTTCATGACCGGCGCTCCGAAGAGCTTCAGCGCGCAGGCGAATATGCGGATCAACGGGCTCGGCGGACTGCTGGCGGGCGCGTCGGACGCGAACGACCCGGAGAATGGTTCGCCCGCGTTTACCGTCGGCGCAATCGGCGGCGCGGCCGCGTCGAGCGTGCTCAACATCAACGCCGCGACCGGCACTTTTGACTTCAATCCTCCCGCCGGCGCGACTGGCGCGCATACATTCAACTATGTAATCTGCGATAACGGTGTGCCGCTTCCGGCAGCCTGTAGCGACCCGATCAACGTGACCGTCAACATTGCAGGTCCGGTGATCTGGTTCGTGAACGGCGCGGCTGCCGCCGGTGGCAACGGCACTCTTTCTGCGCCCTTCCAGACGCTGGCGCAAGCCAACGCCGTGGACGCAGCGAATCATCGCATCTTCCTCCACAGCGGTACGTATGCTAACGGAATCCCGCTAAATTCCGGCGAATGGCTGATAGGCCAGGGAGTCACCGGCTTTGCGAGCTTCGACAGCCTGATGGGGATTACTCCTCCGGCAGGAACCGTGGCGCGGCCGGCGGTCGCGACCGGCTCGGTCACAGTTCAAGGCAATGTAGTCTTGGCGCCGACGACGGTGCTGAAGGCTCTCGCCATCAACGTCACGGGCTCGACGGAAGGTCTGAGTGGTTCCAGCGCCACCGGAGTCGATGTGGTTCAGACTTCGGTGTCCTCGGCTACCGGACGAGCGGTCAACTTCAACACCGTTACCGGAGCTATCTCGCTCATCAGCGTCAGTTCCAACGGCGCGCCGAGCGGCATCAGCCTGGCGTCACATACCGGCAGTTTCGCGGTGCTCGGCACGGGTTCGGCCAATACGGGTGGTCTGATTCAGAACTCCACCGGTGACGGCGTCGTCATGAACGGCGCGGAGAACGTCTCGTTCAAAGATCTGCGCGTAATATCCAGCAGCGACAACAACCTGGATGCTCGCAGCGTGAACGGCTTGGTGCTGGATCGGAGCACGTTCGACACCACGCCGGGAGGAGCGCCGGCCGACCTGACCTCGCGTCACAACTTCTACGGGAATACCATCACGAATCTGACCATTCAAAACGGAACGGTTCTCGACGGCGGCACTACCAACCAGGTGAACATCCACAACGTGAAGATCGACAATCTTCTTGGCGCGTCGGTGATCGACAACAGCACGATTCGGGACGGCAAGGACATGAACGTCCTGATTCAGAACTTCACGGCTACTAACTTCGCGGGAACTCCGGACAGCATCACAATTCGCAACAATACTCGCATCCAGAACCCCTCGCCGGGAACCATTCCTGGCGACAACGTTCAGATTCGCGCGGAAAACAACGCCAACATGTCGGTGACGATCACCGGCGGCGCCGCGGGGAATTCGCAGTTCACGGGCGCTTCACAGAACGTTGTGCAACTGCTCGCGGAAGGACCGGGAGCCGGCCCGTCCGGCAAGATGATTGCCTCGATCAGCAACGCCATCATGACAGGCGCGAACGGTCCCGCGATTAATCTGAATGCGGGCCAAACCGGCTCGCTGACAGCCACCGTATCGGGCCTGACGCTGGCTAGCGCTCTGAGCAGCCCGATCAACATCGTTAACTTTGACACTTCCACAATCAAGGCCACGATCACCGGGAACACGCTAAGCTCGCCCGCACAGGGCGGTTTAGGTGGCATTAATCACGAAGCAGAGGGTGGCGGTACAATCACTTCGCTGATCACGAACAATAACATTTCGGGCAAAATGGACAACGGCATCTTCGCCAATCCGAAGAAGCCGGGCTCCAAGATCAACCTGACTGCTACCAACAACACGATCAATATTGACGCAGGTTCTCTGCACGGCATTGCGGTCGTCACCGGCCTGAGCGATGGCTCTGGCGGCAACGCGGGGGTCTGCCTCAACCTGACGAACAACAACGCGACCGCGCCCGGCGGATCCGGCTACCGCTTTAACAATCGGGCCGGCACGATCTTCCAACTCCAGGGCTACGTAGGCGGGGCGACGAGCACGTCGGACGTGGCCGCATGGGTTGCGTCGAAGGGCAACGTAGGCACGGTTTCGGCAACCATCCCTGCCGGAGCTTCGTACACAGCAGCAACATGCGCGGTCCCATAGGGGCCGCGCTCGTACCAACAAGGAGAGCCGCATGGCAGAACCGTTCTTAGGAGAAGTACGCATCTTCAGTTTCAACTTCGCCCCGAAAGGCTGGGCGCAGTGCAACGGGCAGTTTCTACCCATCAACCAGAATCAGGCGCTGTTTGCCCTTTTCGGAACCACCTATGGCGGGAACGGTCAAACCACGTTTGCGCTGCCGGATCTCCGCGACCGTGCTCCCATACACGTGGGACAAGGGTTCACGCAAGGTCAGAAAGGCGGTGAAGCGGCGCACACTCTAACCCTGAATGAAATGGCCCAGCACAACCATCCGTTCGTTGGGTCAGGAAATGGCGCAACACTCGTCGCAGCGGCGGGCAATTTGCCGGGACTGAATTCGGTAGACGATATCTACCTGCCGACTTCGCCTTCCATGACCGCGCTAGCCGCAGGCTCGGTCACCAATACCGGCGGGTCACAGCCGCACAACAATCTGCAGCCGTTTATCACTTTGAACTTCTGCGTCGCCCTGCAGGGAATCTTTCCGTCGAGGAACTAAGGGAATCCAACATGTCACAACCGTATATCGGCGAAATCCGGATGGCCGGATTCAGCTTTCCACCGCAGGGATGGGCTAAGTGCGACGGAACTATCGTGGCCATTTCCCAGAATGATGCGTTGTTCACCTTGATCGGCACGACCTACGGCGGCGACGGGCAGGAAACGTTTGCGCTGCCGAATCTGCAAAGCCGTATCCCCATTCACCTCGGACCGAGCATCGGCCAGGAAATGGGGGCGATGGGCGGCACCGAGCAGGTGACGCTGACCACCCAGCAAATGCCCGTTCACAATCATCCGCTTCTGGCCGCGGATGCGATCGGCGGCGCCAAAGCGATCACGAATAATCTGCTCGCTCGAACCAGCACGATCAATCTTTATTCGGGCGACGCGCCCGATACGGCAATGGCTCCGCAAGCGATTGGAGCCACCGGCGGTAGCCAACCGCATGACAACATTCAGCCTTACCTGTGCATCAACTTCATCATCTCGCTGTACGGGATCTTCCCACAGCAGAGCTAGGAGACGACATGGCAGATCCATTTGTTGGCGAGATCCGGATCGTAGGATTTAACTTTGCGCCCAGGGGTTGGGCTACCTGCGATGGACAACTTCTCCCCATTTCGCAGAACACGGCGCTTTTTTCGCTTCTTGGCACCTTTTACGGCGGCGACGGCAAGAGCACATTTGCGCTGCCGAATCTGCAGGGTTCGGCCCCGCTCGCGCAAGGTCAAGGCCAGGGCCTTTCCGAATACGTCATCGGGCAACAGGGGGGCACGGCAAACGTCACACTGCTGCCTACTGAAATCCCGGCCCACAACCACGGGTTGATGGCATTCACGGATCCCGCCGATTTGAAGCTACCCGCGAATCACAGTCTGGCGCGTTCCTCCAACGGTCCGGCCTACACGGCGCCCGCCAATTTCTCCACCGCGAGTCCGATAGCGCTGGGCGTGATGGGCGCCAACGCTCCGCACAACAACATGCAACCTTATCTGACAATGCTCTTCATCATTGCAATGCAGGGGATCTTCCCGCCGCGTCAATAATGGAGCAATGTCCCGACACACGACCTTAGGATCTTTGCAAGAGGTTTCGCTCCGGCCAATCGCGCCTGAAGATTTGCCCGTCCTACAGCGTGTGTATTCAAGTACACGTACCGATATCCTGGGACTGCCTTGGAGTGACGAACAGAAACAAGCGTTCCTTCAAATGCAGTTCCAGGCGCAGCATACCTATTATCAGGCGCAGTTTCCCGAAGCCGATTACCTCGTCCTCGAGCGGCATGGGCAACCGATCGGGCGACTGTATGTAGACCGCCGTGTCGATCGCATTCACATTCTCGATATCGCGCTGCTTCCGGAAGCCCGCGGCGGAGGCTTAGGCACTCGCCTCCTGCTGGATTTGATGACGGAAGGCTTGCGCACCCAACGCGACGTGACGCTTTACGTCGAACGAGAAAACACAGCGCGTGAGTTTTACCGGCGGCTTTCCTTCACTCCGGTGGAAGAGCAAGGAATCTACATCCTGATGCAATGGAAGTACGCATCCGGACTTCCTACGTAAACACTGCCTGATACCTCATACCGCGCCCATCGGGACCGATCGGCACCAGGAAAAGGTCTAAGGCGCCCATTTGCTCGTGAACCAGCCTGTAAATCTTCTGCGGTAACACCGGCGTCACCGGCCCAATGAAGAGGACCTGAAACTGCGGTCGCGACCTGCCGGATTGTCCCGTCTCGGAGCACTCGGCCAGCGTCAAGTCGAGCGAACCCGCGGGCTCGGCCTGAATCCGGAAGGTCTGGTTCAAGTACGGATGAAACGATTCTGGCGTCAACTGATCGAGCATGCTGGATGCGTCTATCGTACAGCATCGGATCAACTAATCCGACCTGGTTAGCGTCCGAATACTGACCGCTTGCCTCCATAATGAAAGTATCCGAGATGACGGACACACAAACAGCCGTGGCGGGCGCATCCGCGCCTGCGGAGAGCCGCGCCGCTAAAGCCCTTCGAGACGCGTTCGAATCCGGACGCCCGCTCACCTATATTCAATCGACCGAAGAACAGCGGGTGGGTCGGGTGCTTCGAGAGGTGGCCGGGCGAATGGAATCCGGCGCGGCTGTGTCTATGCCTGTTTGGACCTGGACCGTGACGGAAGGCTTGCGTCGGGACGAGGGTCCATCTGTAGAGGGCGCCAGCACCCCTCGCGGCGTGCTGGACTATATCGTCGCGCACGGCGGAACCGGCATCTTTCATCTGAAAGACTTTCATGAACCGCTGCGCGATGCGGCCGAGATACGCCGCCGCGTCCGCGATCTGTACGCCGCATGCCAGGGTCAGCAGAAATACGTCGTAATCACCGCGCCGGTCCGGAACATCCCGGAGGAGGTCGAGCGCAGCATGCTCTTCCTGGAGATCCGGCCTCCCGACCTGGTGGAACTCGTCAACTTCCTGCGCGATGAAACCACGGAAACTGACGAAACGACGCTGTATCAGATCGCGCGTGCGTTACAGGGTCTGACTTTGGATGAAGCGCGGTACGCGCTCCGGCGCGCGCATACCGGCGGCGGGCGCCTCGGCCCCGAAGCAGTCCCGGCGGTGATGGAAGAGAAGCGCCTGCTGGTGAACCGCAGCGGCGTGATCGAGTACATCTCCACACCCACGAACATGGGCGATGTCGGCGGACTCGAGGGATTAAAAAAGTGGCTTCGCGAGCGCCAGCGATTATTCGAGATGCGCGACACCCTCAGCGCCGAAATCGTGCCCAAAGGCGTGCTCGTGATGGGCATCCCCGGATGCGGCAAAAGCTTGTGCGTAAAAGCCATGGCGTCGCACTTCGACCTGCCCCTGTATCGCGTGGATATGATTGAGATCTTTTCAGGCCGCCA